>CAYZFW010000258.1:4071-4856 GCA_964477615.1 uncultured Phycisphaeraceae bacterium
GCCTTCGATGACGTATTTCGTGCCCCCACTGCGAGTTCGATTCTTGAACAAAGGGAACCGTGCCAACCTGACGACTCAGGGCCTCGGCGAGAGTCGGCCAAAGCGCCGGGCTGAATCCTCTCCCGATGAAGAACACCGCTTTGGCGTGCCCGTCTTCGGAACCGAGGTCGAGCAGATACCTCGTGATTTTCTCGGGTGGCACCTCGGCGAACTCCGCGTTCGGAATGAGTCGATTGGGCTGATTCATGGGGCGATGTCGCCTGTCGAAACTACCACTCCGGCCCCCCCGAGTAGCGGCCGTAGACGTCCGCCATCGCCTGCACCATTTCGCCCAAAGTGCAGTTGGCCAGGGCGGCGTCGATGAGGGAGGGCATGATGTTTGTGGGGTGGAGCCCGGAGGCACTTGGCACTGGGCACTGGGCACTGGGGCCGGAGGGGGATGAAAGCCCCGGCATGTCGTTCAGCAGGGTGTAGGGGCGGCCCTGGGCGGCGAGGCGGATGTTTTCGAGGGCTTGTTTGACCTTGGCGGGGTCGCGGCGCTGCTTGAACGCCGTGAGGCGGTCGCACTGGTCGACCTCGACCTGGTGGGGGATTTCGAGGATGTCGATGGCGCGCTGCTCGTTGGTGTCGACGTACTCGTTGACGCCGACGATGATGCGGTCCTTGGCTTCGCACTCTTCGCTGAAGCGGTAGCTGGCCTCGGCGATGGCGCGGCGGAAGTAGCCCTTGTGGATGCCCTGCACGACGCCGCTGGATTTGGTCCAGGGGGCGTAGGCGGGGTGGAG
>CAYZFW010000259.1:0-4853 GCA_964477615.1 uncultured Phycisphaeraceae bacterium
CCATGCGCGCGAGCTCACCGGCGGTGTGCGCCGGTTCTTCCGCTGGGTTCCCGCTCTCGCTCGTGTGCTGGCGCTTGTGGCGCTCGTGACGGCGCTGGCGCGGCCGCAGTTCGGCACCGGGCAGGTGAAGACCACCACCCGCGGCGTGGCAATGATGATCGTCGTCGACCGATCCGCCTCGATGGACGAGCCGTACTCCTTCGGCGGGCAGCAGTCGTCGAAGATCGAGGTGACCCGCGATGTGGTGGCGCGGTTCGTTGAGGGTGACGGGCGCGGGCTCAAGGGCCGCAAGGGCGACATGATCGGGCTGGTGACGTTCGCCAAGTACGCCGACACGGTGTGCCCGCTGGTACGCATCCACTCGACGCTGGTGCAACTCGTCCGGCGCGTGCAGTTGGTTGGCGCCACCATCTCAGAGCCCGAGGCGGGCACGGCCATCGGCGAAGGACTGGCGCTGGCCGCGGCGCGGCTGCGCGATGTCGAGCGCGAGCTGACCGAGCGGGCCAAGGCGGCCGCGGCGGAGAAGGCCTTCAAGGCCGGGCCGCAGGCCGGTGGCGGCGGCACGCCCGCTGACGACACGAACGACTTCACGATCAAGAGCAAGGTCATCGTGCTGCTGACCGACGGCGAAGAGAACATGGGCGACATCCCCGCCCTCCAGGCCGCGGAACTGTGCAAGCAGTGGGGGATCAAGGTGTACGCCATCGGCATCGGCGCGGGAGGCACCGGCGGGCGTGGTCCGCAGCGGCTGTCGAACGGTATGTTCGTGATGCGTTCCGGCGGCGGCTTTGATGACCGTGCCCTCAAGCAGATCGCCGAGATCACCGGCGGCCGCTACTTCCCGGCCAACGATCCGGCGTCGCTCGAGCGCGTCTCGCAGGAGATCGACGCCCTGGAGAAGACCGAGATCAAGACCGAGGAGTACACGAACTTCGACGAGCGGTTCCTGACGTTCGCCGCCGCGGGCGCGGCGCTGCTGGCGCTCGAGGCGTTTCTCGCCGCGTTCATTCTCAGGAGGGGCCCGTGATGCTCCATTTCGGCCTGCCTGAGAATCTGGTGTGGCTGTGGGCCGTCCCCGCGGTCGGCGTGATCCTGACCGTCGCGTTCATGCGTCGGCGGGCGTCGCTGCGTCGGTTCATCGAAGCGGGCCTGATCGCGCGAGTCGTGCCCGGTGGCGGCACCGGCACGGCGCGGTGGATCGTGAAGTCGATGTTCGTTGTTCTCGCGCTCGCGGCGGTCGTGACCGCGTCGGCCCGACCGCAGTTCAACCTGCCCGGCGACGAGCCCAAGCCGCGCGAGTTCCAGCGCTCGGGCCGCGACGTGTGCTTCGTGATCGACGTCTCGAAGTCGATGCTCGCCGAGGACCTGAAGCCCAACCGGCTCGAAAGGGCGCGGCTCTGGGTCAGCGATGTGCTCGAAGTCGTGCGGGGCGACCGCGTCGCCATCGTCGCCTTCGCGGGCACGGCGGTTGTGAAGTGCCCGCTCACCCACGACTACGCCTTTGCGCGGCTGCAGCTCGAGTCGCTGGCGCCGACCAATGTGACGCGGGGTGGCACGAACATCGGCGACGCCGTGCGCCTCGCGCTCGATGAGGTGTTCGACGACAAAGACCCGAGTTTCAAGGACATCATCCTCATCACCGACGGCGAGGACCAGGAGAGTCTGCCCGTGCAGGCGGCAGAAAAGGCCGGATCGCAGGGCGTGCGGCTGATCACCATCGGCATCGGCGACGAGTCCGCGGGGGCGCGCATCCCCATCACCGACGAGAACGGGCGGCGGGCGTTTGTGACGTACCAGGGCAAGGAAGTGATCTCGCGCCTCGACACAAGGACGCTGCAGGACATGGCCCTGGCCACGCCGGGCGGGGCGTTCTTCAATGTCGGTCTGGGTACGATCGAGCTCGACAAGATCTACCGGGGCCTGATCGAGTCCGCCGAGAAGCGCGACCTGGGCGGCGAAGTGGCCGACGAGCGGTTCGAGGACCGCTTCCAGTGGTTCATCGCGCTGGCCCTCGTGCTGCTGGGGATCGAGTGGTTTGTCGGCGAACGAAGGAGGAACGTCCGTGCGTGATCTGGGCCGGGTCATCGTGGCATCGGTGGTGGCGCTCTCGGTGTCGTCGGCCGTCGTGGCATCGCCGGATACAGCGCGCGAACTGATCCGCAAGGGCAACGAGGCGTACCGCGCTGGCGACTTCTCCGCCGCGGCGAGTTCGTACGAACAGGCCAAGAAGGCGGACCCCGAGAGCCTCGAAGCGGTCTTCAATCTCGCGTGCGCGCAGTACCGCGCGGGGAAGGTAGAGGACTCGCAGTCGCTGTTTCGACAGGTGGACGCCGCGGTGGGGCGGCCCGATCTGTCGCCCTCGGCGCGGTTCAACCTGGGGCGCGCCGTGTACGACCGCGCCGTCGAGGACGGTGCCGAAGACCTGAAGAAGGGCATCGAGTCGATGCGGCGGGCGGCCTCGCTGTTCCGCGGCGTGCTCGAGCAGACGCCGGACGATGCCGACGCGGCGCGCAACCTCGAACTCACCCGCCAGCGCATCAGCCAGTTCCGCGAGGAGCAGCAGCGCCGCGAAGAGCAGCAGAAGAAGATGCAGGAGATGATGAAGCAGCTCCAGGAACTCCAGCAGAAGCAGCAGCAGGAGGCCGACGAGAACAAGCAGGATCAGGAGCAGCAGCAGGACCAGAGCCAGCAGCAAGACCAGCAGCAGAACCAGCAACAGCAGCAGCAGGGCGGGGAGGGCTCGAAGCAGCAGCAGCAGAAACAACAGCCGCAGAACCAGCAGCAGAAGCAGAGCGGCAAGCAGCAGGGCGGTCAGCAGTCTCAGGATCAGGAAGATCTCAATCGCCAGACCGAGGAACTCCAGCAGCAGATGCAGCAGCAGACCGGTGCCGAGCCGCGCTCGAAGGAAGAGCGCGAGAAGCAGCGCCAGCAGGAGCAGCAGGAGCAGCAACAGCAGCAGGAGGGCGAGGACGGCGAGAAGCAGCCGCCCAAGCAGCCCAGCCCGCAAGACGCGATGGACGCCATCGAAGAAGCCCGCGAGAAGCAGGAAGAAGCCAAGAAGGACCTCGACAACAACAGGCCCGAGGAGGCGGCCAAGAAGCAGCAGGAGGCCGCCGACAAGCTGAAGCAGGCGGCGGAGGAACTCAAGGGCGAGCCCCAGCAGGGCGAACCGCAGGAGAACCCGCAAGACCAGCAGCCGCAGGAACAGCCCCAGGATCAGCAGCAACAGCAAGAGCAGCAGCAGCAGGAGAGCCAGCAGCAGCCGCAGGACCAGCAGGCCAATGCTCAGCCCAGCGAAGAAATCTCGCCGGAGCAGAAGACCATCGATCGTCTCCTGGAGAAAGAAAAGCGTCTGCGGCAGTGGCGTGAGGAACGCCGCCGTGCGATCCAGCGGCAACGGCCCGTGGAGAAGGACTGGTGAGCCCCATGACCCCGATCGTGCATGCCCTGCTGTTCTGGTGCCGCGCCGTCCGCGCGATGTCGGCTGCCGTGGGCGTTCTGCTCGGTGTTCTCGCGTGTACTCCCAGCGTCCACGCGCAGGCGGCGAAAGAGCCGATCACCGCCGAGGCCCGCGTGGATTCCTCCACAGTCTCCGAGGGCCAGACGTTCCGTTTCAAGATATGGGTCTCGGGCTCGGACAACCCGGACCGCCCCGATCTCTCAGAACTCAAGGACTTCGACGCCCAGTACCTCGGCGGAGGGGCCAACAACCGTTCGTCCGTGGTCATCATCAACGGCCGAATGCAGCAGGACGAGTCCAAAGCCTACATCTTCAACTGGGACTTCACCCCGAAGCGATCCGGCGTGCTCACGATCCCGTCGTTCACGCTGAACGTCGAGGGTCGCAAGGTCTCCACGCTGCCGCTTTCGATCCGCGTCACACCGCCGCAGAACGACAACGATGTCCGCCTGCAGATCGGCTTCGACCCGCCCACCCCGTATGTCGGCGAGCCGACCACGCTCCGCGTCAAGCTGCTGCTGAAGAAGAACGTCGAGCAGGTCACGCTCAGTTTCCGCGGCGTCGAGCCCTTCTTCAGCATCCCCGAGCCCGACCCCGCCCGTCAGAACAGCCGCGCCCAGGCGCTTGAGATTCTCGGCGAGCGCGCCCCGACGATGAACGGGCAGGAGACGGTCGACGGCGAGGAGTACTTCTCGTTCGTCGCCGAGCGTGCGATTGTGCCCGCCAAGGCGGGCGAGACCACCATCGACGCGACGCTCGCGGCCCGCGTCATCACCCGCCCCGGCGACGGCTTCTTCGACGCGGGCGAGCGCCGCGGCGTCTCGGTGCCGTCGAACAGCGTCAAACTCACCGTACGCGAACTGCCTCAGGTTGGCCGGCCCCAGAACTTCAACAACCTCGTGGGCCAGTTCACGGTCTCTGCTGCCGCCGACCCGATCGCCGTGAACGTCGGCGACCCGGTGACGCTGAAGATCACCGTCAACGGCAGCGGCCCCATGGACCGCGTCCCCCGCCCCGATCTGAAGCGCATCCTCGGCGACCGCTTCCGCGTGCCCGACGATGCGCCCGCTCCGGAACGCCGCCCCGGTCAGGTGGTGTTCACGCAGACCATCCGCCCCACCAGCGCCGACGCCACGAGCATCCCCCCGATCGAACTCCCGCACTTTGACACCAAGTCGGGCAAGTACGCCGTGGCAAGGTCGAGCGCGATCCCGCTGCGGATCGCGCAGACGAAGGTGATCACGGCGACCGACGCCGTGGCCGCCTCGCCCAGCGCCGTGGAAGCGCCGGAACTGAAAGAGCGCGTCGGCGGGCTTGAAGCGAACATCGAGTCCCCGGCGCTCGCGCTGGTCGACCAGCGCTTCGATCTGTCCCGCGCGTGGCGCTCCCCAGC
>CAYZFW010000260.1:0-4852 GCA_964477615.1 uncultured Phycisphaeraceae bacterium
GTGAGGAACGAGTCGTGCTTTTCGGCGGTGGAGCCGGTGAGGGGCTGGAACCAGTGGGTGTAGTGGGTGGCACCGTTCTCGATGGCCCAGTCCTTCATTGCGTTGGCGACGGTGTCGGCGATGGAGGGGTCGAGTTTGTCGCCCAGGCGGATGGTGCGGAGCAGGCGCTTGAAGACGTCCTTGGGGAGGCGCTCGCGCATGACGCGCTCGCTGAAGACGTCGCGCCCGTACTGCTTCATCGGGTTGGAGGTGCGGTCGGCGGAGTCGAGGTCGCGTTCGTGCCAGGCGGCGACGATGCTCAGGGCTTCTCGGCGGGAATGGGAGTCGATCATGGGTGGGTTCGGGGTTCGGGGTGTGGGGTTCGGGCAGCGGTGGCGACCGGCCCGGGTGGTTCGTGTTGTGATTCAGTCAGAAACGGCGGTGGTGTGTCCCCGGAAAAGAACGACAGCCTCGACCAGCGGTTCAGGAAGCGGGTAAAGCGCTTGACCGGCGATCGAGGCCTTCACTGTCGGCGTTGCTGGGTCATGGCTCGCGTCTCGACATCGGCCAGGGCGTCACGCCGCCTGACCGCGTCGGATGGAAAGATAGCACCCACCAACCGGCTCTGTCGAATCGCCCGCCTGGATTGAGGAACCACCCGGCTTTTCGCGGGTTTTCAGACGTTCCCACGGCGCCAGAACACCAGCGAGTCCGTGACCTCCGCCCCCACCGGCCCCGCATGGGTCAGCACCTGCACGCGTGTTCCGGGTTTGGAATGGTCCCACTTGATCGGAGCGAAGCAGATGAGCCGGTCGCCGAGCATCGGGCTGCGGGTGGAACTCGTGACCGCGCCCACACCCTTCAATTCGCCACCTTGTGGAGCGAGCGTCACCGAGGCGCCCGTTTCGGGTTGCCGTTCCGGTGTGTCGTCCGACCCAGCGTCGACGTCGTCCAACTTCAGCCCAACAAGCACCTGCTTGGGGTGCCCGAGGCTCTGCATGCGCGCCACGATCTCCTGGCCGAGGTAGCACCCCTTGGTGAACGACACGCGGTCTTTGAGTGTTTCGGGGCCGGCCTCGTGGGGGAGGCTTTCGCTGCCGAAGTCGATGTTGAACACCGCACGACCCGCTTCGATGCGCGCGATGTTGTAAGCGTGCCAGCCGCAGGTGCGGAAGCGGAAACGTGACGGGTCGCTCAGGCCGTGTTCGAGCAACTGCTCGTACACCACGCCGACGTTCTCGGTCGCGAGGATGAGTTCCAAGCCGAGTTCCCCGGCGGAATCGTCACGGAACACCACCACCGAACGCCCTTTGATCTCGACGCGGCACGCGCCGTCGTTTGGGAGGTCGTCCACCTTCGGCCCCGCGACGGGCGTGGAGACGGCTGTCAGAAGTGCCGCCGCGGTGGGGCCGTGCAGGGCGAGGCGGTGCATGGTGGGCGTGGCGTCGGCGAAGGCGGCGTCTTCCGAGAAGAGAAACGCCGACAGCGACGCGACGGTCTTCGACGCCGTGAGGACGTCGAGGTCGATCCACATTTCCTCTTCGAGTTGGACCATGCGGAGGTCGGCGTCGATGCGTCCCTTGCGCGAGAGCCAGAAGCCGCGGCGCACGGTGCCGGGGGCGAAGCCCTTCAGCTCTTGGGTGACCATGCGACCGAGGAAATCCAGCCGGTCGCGCCCGGTGACGCGGACGACGCCGCGGTGGGGGAGGTCCATGAGGACGCAGCCCTTGCGGAGTGCGGCGTACTCGGCCTCCAGTTCGCCGAAGGTCTCGACCACGGCGACGCTGCCCCCGGCGGCGGGGTCGCCCGCGCCGTACATGAGGAACGTCGCCTCGGCCTGCTGGTGCAGGGGGTTGAGGGGGCTGGACATCGTCATGCGTGAGGGTACGAGGGTGGACGGGGCGAGTCCCGCGGCTGGTAGCATCGGGACCGGCCATGCCCACCGCCTTCCCGAAGGAGCGACTCTTTGATACGTACGCGCCGCGCGTGTTCGCGCTGGCCCGTCGGCTATGCGGCAATGAGGCCGATGCGAGCGACGTGGTGCAGGACACCTTTCTGCAGGCGCACCGGCGCTGGGACACGTTTCAAGGGCGTTCTGATCCGGGGACGTGGCTGTTCACCATCGCTGTTCGGCGCTGCCGACGGGCGGTGATCGGTCCGAAGGTGCGCCGAGCGATGCCGCAGTTTTCGCAGGTTGCCCCGTTCTCGGATCGGACGGTGATCGACACTCCGGCGAAAGGGCCCGCGCCGTGGGAGCGTGCGGCGTCGCGCGAGGAGGTTGTGGCGATGGAGGCCGCGATCGCCGAACTGCCTCAGCCGTTCCGTGTCCCGTTGGTCCTGAAGGACATCATCGAACTCACGACCGAGCAGGTCGCTGAAGTGATGGGGGTCAAGGCCGCGACGGTAAAGACGCGTGTGCACCGTGCCCGGCTGCTGCTGCGGGCTCGGCTGATGCGGACGACGGAGCGGCGCCCCGCACCCCGGCCCGCGTACCCGAAACAGGTGTGTATCGACCTGCTGCAGGCCAAACTCGACGCGATGGACCGCGGGCACGGCGAGGCGATCGGGCGAGAGGTCGTGTGCGACCGGTGCCGGGCGGTTTTCGCGGAACTTGACCTGACCCAGAACGTGTGCGTTTCGCTTGGAAAGAAGGCGATTTCCGATGCCGTGCGGGCGCTTCGCGGTGGGCGGGAGAAAAATCCGGGAACCCTTCGGCCCCGGCGTGCCTCCAACACGCGCCGCCGAAGTGCCCGTGTGTGAAAGCGGGCTGGCGGCACCGGAGACGCAGCCATGAGCACCACCGACACCATTGAACCCGCCGAAGCCGCGAAAGCGCTCTCGGCTGGCGAGATCGAGATGATTGATGTTCGAGAGATCGACGAGCACGCGCACGAACGCCTGCGCGGTGCCGCGCTGATGCCGCTGGGCACGATCGAGGCGAGCCAGTGCGGGCCGCTCACCGGAAAGCGGGTGGTGGTCCACTGCAGGAGCGGCGCGAGGTCCGCGCAGGCCGCAGAGCGGATGCGGGCCCTCGGGGTGAACGCGGTCTCCATGCGCGGCGGGATCGACGCGTGGAAGCGAGCCGGCCTGCCGGTTGATCGGACCGCCGGCGTCCCGATGCCGATCATGCGGCAGGTGCAGGTCGTCGTCGGAGTCGGGCTGCTCGTCGGCTCGGCGCTGACGTGGTGGGTCTCGCCCGCGTTTCTGATCGTGCCGGCGTTCTTTGGCGCCGGGCTGCTCTTCGCTGGGGTCACGGGTACGTGTGCGCTCGCCTCGTTGCTTGGGTTGATGCCGTGGAACCGGGTGACCGCGGAGCCGGGCGGTCCGTCGTGCCCGGTTCGTTGATGCTCCGTGACTCGGAGTCGTTCGCTGTCTGCCTCATCACTTTCTCATCCACTGAAAGGACTCGTCATGACGTTCGACTATGCCGCGTGGTCGCAATCGATGAAGGACATGAAGGGCCGCACGCCCGAGATCGCCAAGTCGTTCGGCGGCCTCTTCCAGGGCCTGATGGGGCAGGGGGCTCTGTCGGTGCGTGAGAAGGAACTCGTGGCGCTGGGGATTGCCTTGTCGCAGCGCTGCGAGCCGTGCATCTGGTCGCACGTGGAAAAGTGCATCAAGGCCGGGGCGACGGCGGAGCAGGTGGCCGAGGTCGCGGCGGTGGGGGTGGTGATGGGCGGCGGGCCGACGTACACGTATGTGCCGAAGGTCCTTGAAGCGCTGGCTCACTTCGCGCCCGCGGCCTGAGCGGATCCGAACGCGGCGGCGCGGACCGGCGTAGCCTCAGGCATGAACCGCTCCCACATCGACGCCTTCGAAGCCGGCGCCACTGTCCCCGCGCGGGCGATTGCCGGGCTGTCCCGCGAACAGTTGAACGCCGTGCCCATCCCTGGGACATGGAGCATCCAGCAGATCGTGGTGCACCTGTGGGAGAGCGACGCCGCGGCGTGGCACCGGATGCGGCGGATTATCGCGGAGGACACGCCGCTGATCATCGCCTATGACGAGACGGCGTGTACGCGCGAACTGTTCTACGAGCACGAAGACCTGGGACGAGCCTGCCGGATGTTCGAGGACGGGCGGCGGTCCACGGCGGCGTTGCTTCGCCGGTTGCCGGACTCGGCGTTCGAGCGCGCCGGGGTCCACAACCAGCGTGGCAAGGTGACGCTGGCGCGTTTCGTTGAGTTGTATGTGCAGCACCTGCGCGGCCACATGGGGCACCTGCTGAAGAAGCGGGCCCTGCTCGGCGCCCCGCTTGAAATCGCCGTGCCCTGAGCCCGTCAGGGCCGCGCCCGTGCCACGGGTTTCTCCCGTCTGCGGGAGATACCCGGGCCGTCTCGCAACCATCGCACTCGGGATCGATAGAACCGGCTACGGCTCTGCGGGGCGTTTTCACCCCGCTTCGCTACACTCCGGACCTGTTTTTCACCCCCTGAGCAACCAATCCATGAACACCGAACTCCTGCGTCGTCTGTGCGAAACCCCCGGCATCCCAGGGCGCGAGGAGCGTGTCCGCGACCTCATCCGGCGCGAGGTGTCGGGGCTGTTTGACGACATCGAAGAGGACGGCATGGGCTCGCTGATCTGCCGGCGTGGTCCCCGCGGCGCGGGCGGGAAGCCTCTCAAGTCCGGCAAGTCGGAGCCGACGCGGCTGATGCTCGCCTGCCACATGGACGAGATCGGCTTCTACGTCAGTTACATCGACGACAACGGCTTTGTCCGGCTCAACGCGGCGGGCGGCTTTGATACCCGCAACCTCTTTTCCAAGCGCGTGCTCGTCTGCACCAAGCGGGACGGAGACCTCGTCGCCCTGATTAACCCAGGCGGCAATCCCATCCACTCCGAGATATAAGAGGACAAGAAGCGCATCCCC
>CAYZFW010000261.1:0-4850 GCA_964477615.1 uncultured Phycisphaeraceae bacterium
GCGCAGGGGGCCGAGCCGGCGATCGCGCTGACCATCGACGCGACCGAGCTTCCTCGGAGCCTGATCAAGACGGTGCAGTCAATCCAGGTTCCAGCCGCGGGCGGGGCGCTGGACCTTCGGTACTGCATCTGGACCCCCGGCAACCACAACCCCAGCGGGCCGATCGAGAACGTCGTCAACCTGGTGATCCAGGATTGCAAGGGCAACCGCCTGCACTGGGACCGCGACCCCACGCAGGTGGACCGCGTGACGGTGTCGGTTCCGGCGGGGTGTACGTTCATCGATGTCAAGGCGGACTACATCGCGTCGCAGCCGTCGGTCATCTCGCGGTCGAGCGATTCGTACGGCCGGCTGAACTTCGGGGCCATCAACTTCAACACGCTGCTGGTGTATCCCGCGAACGTCGATGTGCAGAAACTCGATGTGCAGACCGTGGTGTTCATCCCAGACGGCTGGAAGGCCGCGTGGGCGCTGCCGTTCAAGACGCACCCGATGAAGATGGAGAACGGCGTCAACGCGGAAGCGATCATCTCGCTGGCGCGTCCGCCGATGCCGGAGCTGATCGACTCGCCGGTGATCTTCGGCGAGCACCTTTCGACGGTGGACCTGAAGCGGCCCGAGGGTGTGCGCCCGCACACGTTCCACGTGGCCGCGGCGGAGGCGAAGCACACGGAGGTGCCCGCGTTCATGGTGCCGCAGCTTGAGAAGATGATCGCCGAATCGGTGGCGATCTTCGGCTCGTACCCGCGCTCGGTCTACCGCTTCCTCATCCTCGCCGGCGACGGCATGGGATGGGGGCTCGAACACGGCGAGAGCACGTTCATCGGCGTCGGCAAGGACGAGGTCAGCGGGGCAACGAAGACCGACCTCCTGGGCGGCGGGGGAAAACTGCTGGTCATTCCCCACGAGTACTTCCACGTCTGGTGCGGCAAACTGCGCGCCCCCGAGGGGCTCATCACCGGGGACTTCACCACCCCCGCACGCACCGAACTGCTGTGGTGCTACGAGGGCCTCACGGCGTACTACGACATGGTCCTCGGGGCACGCTCGGGCATGATCACCCCCGACGAGTTCCGCCAGGAGATCCTCGACCTGTGCGTCGTCATGCAGCAGCGCTCCGGGCGGCTGTGGCGGAGCGTCGAGGACACGGCCCGCGCGGCCCGCTTCCTCCGCCACCGCGGAACATCGTGGTTCGAGATGCGCCGCGGGCAGGACTACTACACCGAGGCGGCGCTCTTCTGGCTGGAGGCGGACGCGCTGATCCGCACCGGGACCAGGGGAGCGAAGAGCCTTGATGACTTCTGCCGCGCGTTCTTCGACGTGCCGGTGAAGCCGGTGGGCGCGGTGGCGACGTACAACCGGGCCGACATCGTGGCGGCGCTCGATGCGGTGTACGAAACGCCCGACTGGGACGCGCTCATCCGCGAGCGGCTGGAGCGCCCGGTGCAGTCGCTCGACCTGTCGTTCCTGCTGAAGATGACGGGCAACGATATTGAGTGGTCGGACACACCCACCGACCTGCAAAGGGCGCTGGCGAAGGGCGAGGACACCATCAACCTGCGGACGAGCCTCGGGCTGGCGCTCGCGAAAGACGGCACTGTGAGCACGATCATCCCCGGTTCGCCGGCGGACCGTGCGGGGATGCGGTTCACGTCCAAGGTGATCGGCGTGAACGGGTGGGTGTTCTCGGCGGAACGGATCAAGGACGCGGTGAAGAACTCACCCGCATCGAAGAAGGTTGAACTGCTGACGACCTTCGACGACCGGTTGGAACCCTTCACGATCGAGTACGACGGCGGGCCGCGCGTGCCGAGGCTTGTGCGTGTGGAAGGGGCCGAGGACGTGCTGTCGACGATCGCTTCGCCGCGCACGGGGCCGTGAGGCGAGACCGCCCATTCAGTAGGAGAGGCGCCGGCACAGCACCACGAATACCTTGGCGGCCCACAGTCAAAAGGTACCGGCTCTGGGGTCTATAAAGCTGTTCACAGCCGCCACAGGCTGCTGGCCCACGTCATCCCGCCGCCGAAAGCAACGAACATGACCAGTTCGCCCTCTTTGCACTTGCCCTGCTTTCGGAGTTCATCAAACGCCACGGGCACGCTGCCGGCGGAGCAGTTGCCGAAGCGGTCGATGTTGATGTAGAGCTTTTCGGGCGGGACGCCGAGGCGTTCGCGGGCCGCTTCCAGCATCCGGGCGTTGGACTGGTGGCAGACGTACATCGCAATGTCGTCGGGCTTCAGGCCTGCGCGCTCGAGCGTTGATTCGATCAGCGGCGTGAAGGTCCCCACCGCGAACTTGTACACCTCGCGTCCGTGCATCTGCAGTGTGCCGTACTTGATCTTGTCGCGCTCGGCGTCGACGCCCTCGGGCAGGTCCGCGGGCGCGTTGGGGATGTACAGGTCAGCCCAGCGGCTGCCGTCGGCGTTCATGGATGAGGCGATCACACCCCGCGAGGTGTCGTCGGTGGCCCGCAGCACGGCGGCCCCGGCGGAATCGCCAAAGAGCACCGCCACGGCTCGGTTGTCCGGGTCCATGTGCCCGTAGAGACAGTCGCAGCCGATCACGCCGACGCTGCGGGCCTGCCCGGAACGGATGAGCGCGTTGGCTTGATTCAGACCGTACACAAACCCACAGCACGCGGCGAGGATGTCGTACGCGCCGGCGGGCGTCGCCCCAACGTCCGCCGCCACACGGCACGCGGTGGAAGGACACAGCATCTCGCCCGTGACCGAGCCGAGGATGACCATGTCGAGTTCCTTGGCGTCCATGTTGGCGTCGGCGAGGGCACGCCTCAGGGCCAAGGCCGAAAGCGAGCGCGGCCCCTCCCCTTTGGCAGGGTCGCACACACGCCGCTGGCGGATCCCGGTCCGCTGCGCGATCCACTCGTCGCTGGTGTCCATCACCTTCGCGAGATCGTCGTTGGTCACCACCTTGTCGGGCACCGCGTGCCCCGTCCCGGCGATCCGCACACCAACATTCACCGGCATCGGCGGGCGAACATCCGGACGGACCATCGGGGAGGCGCTCTTGGCTTGGGTGCTCACGCTCGCGGGGCTCCAGGGGCCGGGGGATCCGGGTGGTCAGATCAGCCGGCGGGGGCGGTTCAGGACGGTTCGTCGCCGCCCGCGCCGGCCTCCCATCCTAGTGCCTTCAACTCCGCCAGTTTGGCCTCGATCGCCGCATTGACGTTCTTGAGCACGTGCTCGCGTGCGACGCGCACGGCGGCCTTCATCGTCCGGGCCTCGCTGGAGCCGTGGCAGATGAAGCAGTTGCCGTTGACGCCCAGCAGCGGCGCGCCGCCGTATTCGTGGTAATCGTTCTTCTTGATCAGCCCCGAGAGCGCCGCCTGCACCTGGAGCGCCAGCGCCGTGTCGACGCGCATCACCTCGTGCACGATGGCCTTGAACAGGCTCTTCGACAGCCCCTCGGTCAGCTTGAGCATGGTGTTGCCGACGAACCCGTCAGTAACGACGACGTCCGCGGCACCGTCAAACAGGTCCCGCCCCTCGATGTAGCCCACGTAGTTGAGGTTCGGGACGCGCATCAGCAACTCGCGCACCTGCTTGATCATCCCGGTTCCCTTGCCCTCTTCAGAGCCGATGTTCATCTGGGCCACACGGGGGTTCTTGATGCCCAGCACGTGCTCGGCGTAGACCGCCGACATGATGCCGTACTGCGCCAAGTGGGCGGGGCGCGGCTCGGGGTTGGCCCCCACGTCGCTGACGACCACCGGCCCGTGCAGCGCGGGGATCGTGCAGGCGATGCCGGGGCGGTGGACACCGCGGAGACGCTTCATGTACATCGTCGCCGCCGAGACGCACGCGCCGGTGTTGCCCGCCGAGATGACAACATCCACCGGGCTGGCCGTCTTGCGGGCCGAGCCCAGCAGCGACATCCGCACGATGGAGGAATCCGGCTTGCCACGCACCGCCTCGACGGGCGACTCGTGCATCTCGATGTTCTGCGTGGCGTGGACAATCTCGATCTGCGGGTTCTTCCGCGCGTCGATGCCCTTTTCGTCCGCGATGTCCGTGATCACCGCCTCATCGCCCACCAGGACAAGCCGGTCCTCGGGGGCGAGATGGCACAGCGCTTCAAGGCAGCCTTTGACGATGGCGTCGGGCGCATGATCGCCCCCCATCGCGTCCACGGCGATCCGCATGGAGGTGGCTCCTATCCCCCGTGACCCCGCCCGCGAGGCCGCACAGTGGCAGCGGCACCGCGCGGGCGATCAGAAGAACACAGTCGCGGATCAGTCCTTGTTGACGCCGATGCCCAGCTTGGGCACGCGAACGACCAGACCAGGACGGACAAAGCCCGACTCGGTGCAGGCGCGATGGTGCATCTTGGGGCGCCCGGTGAGCGGGCACAGGGTCGGCGCGGTCATCTCGATGGCCTGGTGGGCGCGACGACGACGGGTACGGCCGGGGCTCACTCGATGGGTAGGTTGCATGGCGGAGGATCCTTCTACGGTCGGTCAAGCGGCCCGCGACGCGCCGCTGTGGACCACAGGGACGCCGGGACGGTTCGAAGCGTTGGAACATCGCGCGGGCTTGCCCACCCGCACGCGCACCGGACACCCAATCCCCCGGCACCGGGCCGGGAGAATGGGGAGGGGAGGGTAGCGGCGTCGCCCCGAGGTGTCAACGAGTTCGAACCTCTCGGCCGGTTCGTGTTTGGGTATCCGCTTGCAGGCACCCATCCGCTTGCCCAACGCCCGGGAACCCTCGACAAGGTTCGCGAAAGCACGTATACTCGTCGATCCAACGTCGCCCGGCGCAACCCCGGCGGCGATCGCCTCCCTAGCTCAGTTGGTAGAGCAGCTGACTCTTAATCAGCGGGTCGAAGGT
>CAYZFW010000262.1:0-4848 GCA_964477615.1 uncultured Phycisphaeraceae bacterium
GAAGAAGTCGTAGATGATCTCGGCGAGGGGGACCTCGTAGACGAGGATCTGGCGTGAGTCGGAGACGACGGTCTGGGACTTGTAGACGCCGCGGCGGTTGCCGCAGAGGGCCATGACGTCGCCGATGAACTCTTTGGGGACGATGACTTCGAGGCGGACGATGGGCTCGCGGAGTTCGCGCCAGACGGAAGGGTCGGGGAGTTCGGCGGGGTTGGTGATCTGGAGGACCTCGCCGGCGGTGGTCTCGAGTTCGTAGGTGACGGTGGGGGCGGTCTGGATGATCTCGACGCCGCCTTCGCGCTCGAGGCGCTCCTGGATGATGTCCATGTGGAGCAGGCCGAGGAAGCCGCAGCGGAAGCCGAAGCCGAGCGCTTCGGAGTGGACGGGCTGGAAGGTGAAACTCGCGTCGTTGAGAGAGAGTTTGTTGATGGCCTCGCGGAGTTCTTCGAAGTCGGAGCCTTTGGACTCGCTGCCGCTGGTGGGGTAGAAGTCGCAGAAGACCATCTGGCGCGGCTCTTTGTAGCCGGGGAGCGCTTTGGGCGCGGGGTCGTTGTCGATGGTGATGGTGTCGCCGACGCGGACGTCTTTGAGTGTTTTGATGTTGGCGATGAGGTAGCCGGTTTCGCCGGGGCCGAGCTCCTGGACCTTGATGGGCTTGGGGGTGTACTTGCCGAGCTCGGTGACGTTGAACGTGCGGCCGATGCCCATCATTCGGATTTTGTCGCCGATGCGGAGGCGGCCGTCGAAGACGCGGACGTAGATGATGACGCCGCGGTAATCGTCGTAGTGGGAGTCGAAGACGAGGGCGCGGGTCTGCGTCATCTCGGGCGGGCGCGGCGCGGGGAGGCGGTCGCAGATGGCGGCGAGGAGTTCGGGGAGGCCCTGGCCGGTTTTGGCGGAGACGTTGATGCAGTCTTCGGCTTTGAGGCCGAGGACCTGTTCGATTTCCATGGCGACGCCGTCGGGGTTGGCGCTGGGGAGGTCGATCTTGTTGACGACGGGGACGAGGACGAGGTCGTTCTCGACGGCCATGTAGGCGTTTGCGACGGTCTGTGCCTCGACGCCCTGCGTGGAATCAACGACGAGGATGGCGCCCTCGCAGGCGGTGAGGGCGCGCGAGACCTCGTAGGAGAAATCGACGTGCCCGGGGGTGTCGATGAAGTTGATCATGTAGTCCTCGCCCTTGTGATGGTGTTTCACAGTGACGGCGGAGGCCTTGATGGTGATGCCGCGTTCGCGTTCGAGGTCCATCGAGTCGAGGATCTGTTCCTTGGCCTCGCGTTCGGAGACGGCGTTGGTGGATTGGAGGAGGCGGTCGGCGAGGGTGGACTTGCCGTGGTCGATGTGGGCGATGATGGAGAAGTTGCGGATGGGCATGGGGGGCAAATCAGGAAATGGCAAAGCTCAAAGGGCAAAGCTCAGATTCGGAGGGGGCCGCGTGGGGCTGTCCGGGTTGGGCTTTGCGGTTCGGGATAGATGGGATGGTAGGGGGATGGTGGGGGCAGGTCTCACTGCGGTGCCACATCGATGATCTGCTCGATGGTGCGGCGTTTGGTCCAGATGACCCGCTTGGGCGCGATTGGAGCGCCGTCCGGGGTGAAGCGGAGTCGCGGGAGGCCGAGGGAATCGGGGCAGCCTGCGTCGAGCGCGTACTCGTTGGGTTTGGGGAAGGGTGTGTAGGCGAGCCAGAGGGTGACCTCGGCTGTGGTAGGCCCCGCCGTGGACGGGATGAACTCGGCGATCTTGAGCGGCGTCCCCGCGGCCGTTGCACGTCGGTAGATAAGCGGGCAGGGGCTGTCGCTTTTGATGACCTGATTACCAAAGCGAACTTCAACGACGGCGTACAGCGCGAGATGGCCCGGCTGGGGGAGGGTTGCCTTTGTGTCCTCCGACAGGAGCAGTTGGAGGGGCTGGCCGATCTTGGCGTCTGCGTTCTGGTGCAGAGACAGACGGAGCATGCTGCCGAACCACTCGTCGCGGGTTTCGGCGTCGGCGGCGTCGGGGGTGGAGCAAAGGGCCGATGCGACGCCGCGAAGGGTGTAGAACGCGGGGGCATTGGAAAGGGCCGCACGGACCACGAGGCGGCGAAACTCGAGCGTTCCGAGCACGGGATCGAAGGCCGACTGCTCGAGCCACTGGATCATCGCGGGTGTTGCGATACGTGTCTGTGAGACGAGGATGGCGACGCGCTGTGCATCCGAAGGGCTCAGCTTGCGCGTGGTCAATTCCTGGAATGCGGCGTTGTCGGTGAAGGCGCCGGGGAAAGCCTGATGGATGATGAACGAGGTGGGCAGCCGGCTGAGAATGGCTGTGTTGAGGCTATTGCCGAGGCCCTTTGTCCAGAACGGTGAGAACAACCCGATCGCGAAGACAGCGACGCCAGCGGCAATCAATCGTGGGTTTCGCTGCTTGCGTCCGATGACAATCGATTCGGGCGACGTGAGTGAAATGCCGCACTCGGGGCATCGGGCGTTTGATGCGGGCGTTCCGGGTAATGCCGGATAATCACACTCGGCACAGCGGCGTTCGTCGCCGATTCGGTCGGCAAGGCCGATCATCATGGCGCAGAAAGCGGCGGCAGTGAGGAGCGCGAGTGGCAACGAGATAACGGTGTGTCCCCACGTTTGATTGAACGCGTTGCTCGTGATCATCCAGCCCATGCAGGATGCGACTCCCCAGGTTCGCCAGGCCATGCTGAGGCGCCCGGCTGACGTCAGCCAGTGCGGGTCGCGATGATTTGCGCGACGAACGAGTGAGTACAGCATGAAGGTGCCGCCGATGGCGACGACTCCAAACATGAGCGTTGAAATGAGGGCAGGGATTCCGCGCTGGTACAACCTCCAGCAAAAGAAGCCGAGGAAGAAAATCTGAATCGCCAAATGGATGACGAGCATCCGGCCCGGTCTGGGCATCGGCGAATTGCGGGTTGCCACTGGACCCCCTTTGCTCGTGCCGTTGGTTACACCTTCAGGCCGGCGACGGGGCGGACTTCGACCATCGGCTCATTCGATGGCGTGCCGGTGGTTGTGCGTCCCGCCGCCACTTCACGAATCCGCCGCGCGATTGCCGCCGGATCAAGCCCCGCCTCGGCCAACTGGTCCTTGCGGCTGTCCTGGTAGATCCAGGCGTCGGGGAGGGCCATTTTGGTGATCAGGCCGGCGTCGAGGCCCATTTCTGCGGCGGCTTCGATGATGGCGGAGCCGAAGCCGCCGTGGGGGCCGTGGTCTTCGACGGTGATGATGGGGACGCGGCGTTCGAGGAGGCTTTTGATGAGGGCTTTGTCTACGGGCTTGGCGAAGCGGGCGTCGTAGAGGTTCGCGCGGACTTCGGGGGCCACGGCTTCGACGGCTTCGATGGCGCTGATCACCATCGTGCCGAAGGCGAGGACGGCGGCGTCGGGCTGCTTGTGCTCGGTGAGGGCGCGGGCCTTGCCGAGTTCGAAGGGGGGGCAATCGCCGAAGCGCGCCAGCGCGGGGGAGCAGTTGTCACGCGGCCAGCGGCACGCGCTGAGGCCGGTGTCGTAGGTGCGCATGAACTCGAGGGCGGCGCGCATCGAGGGCTCGTCGGCCGCGGCGGTGATGGCGGCCTGGGGGAGGACGCGGAGGATGGAGATGTCGCAGAAGCCGTGGTGGACGGCGCCGTCGCCGCCGACGAGGCCGGCGCGGTCGAGGCAGAGGCGGACGGGGAGGCCCTGGAGCGAGACTTCCTGGAAGGCCTGGTCGAAGGCGCGCTGGAGGAAGGTGGAGTAGACGGCGAAGAAGGGCTTCCAGCCGGTCTTGGCCATGCCGGCCATCATGTCCATGGCGTGCGATTCGCAGATGCCGCTGTCGAAGGTGCGCTCGGGGTGGGCGGCCATGACCTTGTCGATGCCGGTGCCGCCGGGCATGGCGGCGGTGCAGGCGACGATCTTTGGGTCGCGCTTCATCATGTCGGTGAGCGCTTCGCCGAAGGCGGAGGTGAAGGAGCGGCCCTCGGACTTGATCTCGACGCGGCAGGAATCGGGGTCGTAGTTGAAGGCGGCGGGGCTGTGGAACTTCGTGGCGTCGCCCTCGGCGAACTGGTAGCCCTTGCCCTTGACGGTCTTGACGTGCAGGACCATGGGGCGCTCGTAGTGCTTCGCTTCGGTCAGGACTTCGATGAGGGAGCGGAGGTCGTGGCCGTCGACGGGGCCGACGGTGACGAGGCCGAAGTGCTCGAACCATGAATCGGTGACGGCGGCCTTGGCCATCTCGCTCATGCGGTGGTAGGCGTCTTTGACCATGTCGCCGCCGGGGAGGCCGTGGAGGACGTCCTTGGCCTTCTTCTTGAACTCGGAGTAGGTGGTGCTGAGGCGGACGCGGTCGAAGTAGCCGGCGACGGCGCCCTGCGGCTTCGAGATGCTCATCCCGTTGTCGTTGAGGATGACGAGGAACTGGCGCTTGAGGGTGCCGGCGCCGTTGAGGCCCTCCATGGCGAGGCCGTTGACGATGGAGGCGTCGCCGATGAGGGAGACGACGCGGCGGCCGTTGGGCCGGTTCTCGGGGTCGAAGGATTCGTTGTTGAGGAGGTCGCCGCGGGCCATGCCGACGGCGGTGGAGATGGCGGTGCCGGCGTGCCCGACGCTGAAGAGGTCGTAGGCGCTCTCACGCGGCTCGGGGAAGCCCGCCATGCCGGCGCGGGTGCGGAGGTTCGGCAGCGCGGCGAGGCGTCCCGTGAGCAGCTTGTGCGGGTAGCACTGGTGGCCGACGTCGAAGAGGAGTCGGTCGTGGGCGAAGTCGAAGACGTAGTGGAGGGCGATGGAGAGTTCGACGACGCCGAGGTTGGGGGCGAGGTGCCCGCCGACTTTGGAGACCTGGTTGAAGATGGCCT
>CAYZFW010000263.1:0-4831 GCA_964477615.1 uncultured Phycisphaeraceae bacterium
GCCGGGGCGATCAGGTCGAAGGCGGGCTGGAAGCCCGCCCCACCGGAGTGGATCAGTCCGGAACCGTGCTCAGTCCTTCTCGCCTTCGCTGCCGCGCATGTCGAGGATCTTGTTGCGGACGTCCTGGGCGGCGTTCTTGATCTCCTGCATCTGCTTGCGCACGCGGGTGCCGGCGGCCTTGTTCCCGCCTTCGGCCTTCGCCACGTCGTCTTCCGCTTCCGCAACCAGCCTCTTGAGGTTCTCGAACTCCTGCACGGCGGCCTCCTGTCGATGGATCAATGATCGGTGATGACTGGGTTGAATCGGGCCTCGATGGCCCGACGAGCACGAACAATACCCGACCCAAGCCGGCACGTCCTGAGGACGAACCGGAAGGTGGGAGGTCTACTGTGGCCGAAACGGCTCCCCGCCGCAAGTGGGGTTTTTCACGCCGGGCGGTGCCCATCGGCTCCCCTGCGCTCCTCTTCAGTCGAAGCCCAGTTACTCAATTCGTGCCGGCACCGGAGTGTGAGCGTCGTCAAACAGCAATCGCCGGTGGGTGTCGCCTTCGGCGATGGACCACCCTCGCAGCCGCACCCCTCCCGCAGGCTCGAACTCGGCCCGCAACGCGTACCTGGCCGTCGTGTCCACCCCGTACCCCGAGAAGTCGGCCTCGATCGCCCTGCCATCGCCGGTAAGCACCCGCACCTCGCCTTCGAGCACCTCGCCGTCTTTGGACAGGGCTAGGCAACGCAGGTTCTTCGTGCCCGCGTGGTGGAACAGGTACGCGTCGAACCAGTGCTCGTCCGCTTTGCCCGGCTCGGCTGAAGGGATCACGACGCGCAGGTACACCACATCGGACAGCGGCATCCACGAGGTGGTGGAACGCACCCGCCTGGGGTTCGCGTCCACCGCTTTCACCTCGGCACCCCACGTGCCAACCAGCCGTGTGAGCGGCTTCACCTTCGATGACGGTTCGGCACCGGGCACTTCGAGCGAGCACGGCGGCACAGGCACCGGCTGACGCACATGATCCCACGCGACGAAGGGCTTCAGCCCCTCCGGTCCCGTCGCTTCGAGCAGTTCGTCGTGGTAACGGCCTGGCTCCAAGAACGTCCAGCGCAGACCCATCTTGCGGAGGTGGGTTGGGTGGTGCAGGTCGAAAGTGCCCTGGGCCGATTCGGCGTCGGCGGAGAACACAATGACCCCTTCGCTGACCTGGCGGTCGAACGGGCTGAGGCCCAGGACCCGGATCTCCTTCCGGCCTGGATGCCAGTAGTGGACGCCAATGCCGCGCCACGGCTTGCCGTCGGCGCCGAAGCCGTCGGTGACGAGACGAACGGAGTGTCGACCCGGTCCCCAGTGCCAGGTGTTGAACATGTTCATCTTCCCGCCCGGAGCGGTGAGTTTCCATTCGTCGCCGATCAGGCGGGCGTAGGGGAGCATGGGGTTGTCGGCTCCCTTTGGCGGGGTTTTCGCGTCGGTAGCACCCGCCGCGCCGACGTGTGCCCGAAGGTCCGCGACGGCGACATCGAGCGAGCGCCAGATCGCGTGCGACGCCGGCTGCGGGCTGAGGCGGATGCACACGAGCGATGTCGCCCCGGTCTTCGCGACCGATTCAACCAAAACACGCACGTCGATGGGCTCGAACGTGGCGAAGGCGTCGATGAGGCGCATCTTCGCTTCGAACTTCCCGTCAGCGATGTCCGTGACGTCCACGCGGGCCGGCGTGCCGCTGATGTCCTTGCCCGCGCCTTCCGCGAACATCGAGGTCAGCCCGTCGTAGTAGGTCTTCAGCAGTTCGCCGACGCGCGCGGCGCTGGGCGCGGGCTCGTTGATGCTCATCACAAACGCGTACGACCAGAACCCTTCGGCCTTCGGGTCGCGCCACCCGGGCGAGAACCGCAGCGACTCGCTGCCCGAAGGCAGGATGGGGGCGAAGGCGGGCGGGAGATCGAACGTCTCCGCCGCCCAGCGCTCCGGCAGCGTGGGACGTTTGCCTGAAGCGGCCTCGGCCGTGGCGGCCTGCGTCGGCGGATCACTCGCAGGCGAAGCCTGCCCAAAAACCGCAAGGGCCGCAACGATCGCGGAGATGTGGAGTCGCATAGGTTCCCCGTCTACCGCCGCGGCGAGAGCGCGTTGCGAAGTTCGGCAGCAACCGGCGTTCAGCGGGGCCTACGCCGAGGAGGTCGAGTCGTGCGCCCCCAGCGCCTTCATCGCCCCCGGTCCGATCCGCACCACGTTCTTCCCGCGGGACTTTGAGTCACGCAGGAGGCGGTCGGCGTGGGCCATGAGGCTCTCGGCGTCGTGCCCGTCCCAGGGGTAGGTCGCCAAGCCGCCGGAGATCGCGAGCGTCCCCGGCGCGCCGTCGGCGAGTTTGGGGAACTTCGTCTGGGCCACTTGGCGCTGGAATCGCTTGGCCAGGTCAAGGATGCACGAGGGGTGCTGGCTGCCGGCTTCGCGCGGGCCGTGCGGCTCGTGGAAGATCACCGCGAACTCGTCGCCGCCCACACGGCACACGCGGTCGTTGGAGCGCACCACAGACTTCAGAAGCCGCACCGTCTCGATGAGAATCTCATCGCCCGCGGCGTGCCCGAAGCGGTCGTTGTAGTGCTTGAAGTTGTCGATGTCGAAGAGCAGCACGGTGAGGTCGCTCCGCGACGAGCGTGCCTCGCCGATGGCCCGCGCGATGAACCCGTCGAAGTACCGCCGGTTCCACGCGCCTGTCAGGGCATCGGTGAAGGCGGCGCGCCGGAGCTGCGATTGCTGCTCGCGAAGTGCCAGCCACAGGGCCATCCATTCGGCCCCGCGCTTCAGGTCTTCGGCCCGGTCGCGCGGCCCGGTGAGCGTGCCGAAGACGTGCCCGCGGTGGATCACCGGCGTGCGCTGGGTGTCGGCGTTGGTCTCGGAGACCAGCGTCGGCGTCTGCGACGACGAGGCCACGAATGCGCAGGACTCCATTCCTGGACGGGCGCGCAGAATGGAGAGGCACGCCGTGACAAGATCGGTCCCGCCCAGCACCGCCTGCAGCGGTGCGGCGTCGGCGGTGTGTTCCAAACCGCGTCCGTCTGAGGCCGGCGTTGCCGGTGATGCGCTTTGCGCGGGGGCGATCACCGCGGGAGCAGGAAGGCTTGAGCTTTCTAATGGTGCCGGGGATTTCACAGGCCCCTCGCTCACGCTCGGAGTTCGTTGCGGCACTGATGGTTCCTTCACCGTCCCCGCACGGTTCGTCACGAGCAGCCGCAGCACGCCCGCCGAGATTGGCGGCGTGACCCAAGCGTCGAGCCCGAATCGCGCCGGCTCGGGCGCGGCGGCGCGGGATGCAGGGGAGTCGAGCTGCCCGACGATGCACACGCCCGGATCAACGCGGCGCAGCGCCTGAGAGAGGGCCGCGAGTTCTTCCGCCGTCACCGTGCCGGGGGCGACGATGACCACGGCGTCCTTTGGTGATTCCGCATCAATCGGTGTGCCCAGTTCCCCAACGGCCTCGAAGCTGTTGCGGGCGCGGAGAATCTCAATGCCGGGTTCGCGGCGCAGGGTCTGGTCCAGTCCGGTCTGACCCACCAGAAGGACACGCAGACCGCCCGGCGCTGGGCCGCCCGAAGTCTCTCCCGGCGTCATCGATTTCGCCGCCAAGCGCGTCACGGCTTGGTTCCTCCGGGGCCCGGGCGCGTGTCCCCCAGCAGCATCGCCATCTCTTCGTCGGTGAGTTCCGGGCGGGCCTTGCTGATTGGCGTCGGGGTTGTGGGAACCGGGGGCGCGAGGTTGACAGGGTGGCCGTTGGCTGTGCTTGTTGTTGTCGGCTGGGCCGGGTTGCCGTTTGCAACAACCGATGACGCCTCACCCGCGAGGCGGAGCCGGGGCGCCGGGCGTGGCGCATTCTGGGAGGACGCCGATCCGCCAGAAACCCCGCCGCCGAGTCCGCCGCTCAGATTTCCGGGCATCCCGACCCACGACACAAACGCGGGCGCGGCGGCGGCGATGGTACGTGGCTTCACCCCCGCAGCGGGCGCTGAGGATGTGTGCCCGTTGCTGCTCCCGTGGGTCGGCGCCGACACCGGCGCGACATACCGCGAGAACCGGCGTGCCGACGCAGGGTCGTACTGCCACACCGCCGCGCGGTGGGCGTACTTCGACATCGCCCCGATGAGCGGCTCGACCTGCGGCAGCCGCCCCGGTTCGACGAGGATCAGCAGCATCGGGTCCTTGTGCTCGCCGCCGGCGAATCCACGCTCGTGCATCACCATCTCGGCGAGGGCTCGCAGCGGCTCGTCAAAGCACGCCACGGACGACGCACGCGGCGCGAGGAGGCCGCGGAGTTCGGCGGGCAACTCCGGAGCCGCGTTGTTGCTGCGCGGGCACAGGACGACGCACCGGGCCAGCGCCGCGGAGCCGCCGGAGGAACCCGCCCCGGACCCATTGGAAGTTGTTGCGCCCACGTCGGCCTTCATGTGACGGCCAGTGTAGCGGGTCGGGGACGGACAACGCCCCGAACGGGTGGTTTGTTTCGATCCGCTGCGATCAGCCGACATCCCGGCGCTGGAACAGCATGACCCCGAACGCCAGGAATGCGGCAATCTGCACCATCGAATACCCCGCCAGCAGCACGAGGTACCTCGGGCTGATCGGGTTCCCCTGTGTCACGGCGTCGACCATCCAGAACAATTGAAGGTTGGGGATCAGGCTCCACGCGGCGCGGGCGGTCTTGCTGCCGCCAGTGGGGCGGATGAAGACGTAGTCGTTGGCGAGCGGTGCCCGCTCGACGGCGAGGTTGTTGACGTTCACCAGCGTGTAGGTCTTGCCCTCGTTCGAGACCGCGCGGACGACGAGCGCCGGCACGGACTTGGCCGAG
>CAYZFW010000264.1:0-4829 GCA_964477615.1 uncultured Phycisphaeraceae bacterium
GGCGGTTCTCCCGCGCCGCTCGGGCCACGCCCCGGCCCTCCGCTCTGTGCAGCCCCCCCCCCCCACCACGGCCGCACTGACCGGAGGACCGGTCAGTGGCACGTCCCTCTTCGCGCGCCGGGTTACCGCTCCACCGGCGGACGGGCCGCGCCCTCGTCCACCGGTCGCAGGTCCACAGCGCCCCACGCCGGCGCGTCCACCAGCCACGCCTTCTCGATGCGCAGATTCGCAAGAGGCCGGTCCCGCGGCGACCCGGGCAGCGACGGATCACGCGGGCCAACCGGCACGCGTGCGAGTTCGTCGAGCACCTCGCCGCCGCGGGTCAGTTGACCAAACGCTGTCGCCGCGGCGGTGATCGATGCCGCCTCTGCATCGCTCAAGGCGATCACCAGTTGGCCCGACGCGGAGTCGGGGTCGGTCGGGACGCGGGCCATCGCGAGGATGCCTCGGCGTGGCGCAAGGTCGGACGCTTCATGCGCGATGCGCTCACCCGCGCCGCCGAGGCCTGTACCCGTCGGATCGCCCATCTGTACCAGCACCGGACCACCAGAGGGCCCGATCGCGACGAGACGATGGATCGGCGCGCCGTCATAGAAGCCACCCTCGACGAGCCGCGCGAAAGCCGCGGCGTGATTCGGTGCGGCGTCGTAGCGCAGAGAGAACTCCATCTCACCCAGGCTCGTCCGCACGCGCACGCGCCGGTCGGGGATGACGCGGTAGCCGCAGAACACGCGCTCGCCCTCCGCGGCGGGGGCTTCGCCGATCTGCCGTTCGAGCACGGGGATCGAACCCGGGGCCGAACGCAGCAGGTCCTCCAGTGGTTCTGTGCTCCGCTGGCGCAGCGCCGAGCGCACCAGCGCGGTGAGCGCCGATTCGTAGCGTGCCGGCGTCCACAACGGGATCACCCACAGCGCCGAACCATCAGGTACCCCCGCCGCAAATGACTGCAAGAGCAACGCCCGGCGCGGCGGCGTCTCGATGAGCAACGGGAACACCGTCAGCGCGTCGACCTCTCCAAGGCCGACACCGGTGCGGGGCAGTTCGGCGCCCGAGTCGGGTTGGATCAGCGCGAGCGACCAGTGGCTCTGGCTCTCAGTCGGTCCCGTCAGATCAGATTCCGCAGACTCGGCCGCCGCGCGCGCTGGGATGTCGCACACCAGGCGAACCAGCAGCGGCTGATGCAGCGGCGCATACGCCCGGACTGGCTCCACGCCGCCGTGGGTCGGCGCGCCGAACGCAGCGAGCAAACACATGGCGACCAGAATGGCGGAAACAGCCCTGCGCATGCGCGTGAAGGGTATGTCCCGCGAATCGGTACGGGGTTCCGGCTTTGTCGCGCAAAATGGCGAGCCGGAAAACACAACCGCCCACCAGAGGGTGGGCGGCGGGGGAATGACGAATGAAGAGCGGGATTACTGGCGAACGATCGACCCGTTGTTGTTGTGGGTCTGGTCGAGCGTGTGCCATACGGGGCCGAGGCCGCCGGGGCGGCGGTCATTGGCGTCGCGCGAGAGCATCTCGTACACCGTGCCGCCGACGTCGGTGAACCACTGCACGCTCAGGTCGGCCTTGAGCATGTTGTTGCCGACTTTGTGGTTGTAATCGGACTGCACGCGCATGCCGTCGGCGATGAGCGTCTGGGAGGCCTTCATGCGGCCCAGGCGGGAGTTCGCCGATTCAGGGATGCGGTACTGGTAGTTGCCAGCGATGGATCCGCGCGTCTCGATCCACAGATCGCGGTAACGCGAGATGTGGTGGTCGCCCGTGTGGCTGGGGCAGTAGTAGACGTTCGGGGCGTCGGCGTAATTGGACTGGGCGAGGATGCCCAGGCCATCCCACTTCACCGCGGTGCCGAGCCGCCCGATCTCGCCGGGCCAATCGTTGCCGTCGATTCGGAGATAGATCGTGTCGGACGATTCATCGCCCCGACCCGACGCGGAGGTCATCGCATTGAACTGGCTGGGCGGCACCACGTCGGCGTGGTCATAGGAGTACATCTGCAGGCCGAGGCCGAGCTGACGCACGTTCGAAGCGCACTTTGCCCGACGCCCCATCTCATTGGCGGAAACCAAAGAGGGCATCAGGATGGTGATCAGCAGCGCCATGACCGCGACCGACACCAGCAGGTCAATGACCGAGAACCCGCGCGTGCGGGCCCGAGTCGTGAAGCCGGTCTGATCAGTCAGCGCCATCGAGGCACCACCTCTTCTGAAATGATCCACAGCGCATCGGCGCTTGGAACTCTTCAAGAAAACGATAATCCCAAATGAATCCCCGAGCAAGGCGTAGGAGCCGGAATATGGTCACATCGGGCTGGCATTTTGGCTTGTTCGGTGTATACTTGGTATCAGAACGTCTGGTATGAGCCACCCTGTCCGCCGCGGCTCATTTCCCATCATTTCGTAGGCGTGCGTTCCTTTTCGGACTTTCTCACCGCATTTGATTCGGATTGTCCGCCGGAGGTTTCAGTTCGGGTCTCTTTCTCCAAGGGGTTCGGTCCCCGATCATGGGTGGATTTGGGTTCGTGTCTCGCCGTTCAACCACCCCGAATCAGTGGTCCACGCCCCGAGTTGGCGTCCCCGCAGCAGCGGAATCATGGCCGGATTCGGCCACTTTTGAGACGATCGGCATCCCTTTCCCAATGGAGGCGTATAGCATCCCGACATCCAGGCCGGCACCGAACGCCGGGAAAGGACTGTCCCGTGAACGCCCAAAGGGGCCAAGAGGATCTCGACCTGATGCGCCGTGTCGCCTCCGATGAGGAAGCGGCCATCGAGGAGCTCTACGACCGCTTCGGGTCGCTCGTGTACCGGATGGCCTACCAGGCCATGCCCACACGGGCCGACGCCGAGGACGTGGTGCAGGAGGTCTTTGTCCGGCTCTGGCGGACGGCGGGCCGGTACGACCCCAAGCGTTCCGCCCTCGTCACCTGGGTCATGCTTCTTGCCCGACGGCACATGGTGGACCGTCTCCGTCGGGTGCAATCCCGGGTCAAACCCGGCGTTCTGGACGAGTCATGGTCCCCTGCCTCCGATGAGGCCGAGTCCGGTAGGAATGTTGAACAGGACGAACGTTTCGCCCTGGTGATGAAAAAGATCGAATTGTTGCCGGAACTGCAGCAAACAGTCGTCAAAAGAGCGTATCTGGGAGGGCAGACCCTCAAGCAGATCGGGCTGGAGATGGGCATCCCCCTCGGCACGATCAAGTCGGCCCTCAGCCGGGCCCTCGTCCGGCTCCGAGAGAAAGAAGACGACGGATCGGAAGGTTCGCCCGGTCTGGCCTTCGAAGGCCCCGCCTTCGGAACCAGGGCGGCGAAAAACCGAGAAACCGCGGAGGACCGCGGCGAGGCATCGGGGTCCGGATCGGGATCGGGGACTGGCTAGGGATTCGACGGTGGGCCGGGTTTCGGATTTCCGGGGGTTTTCGGAAAGGGCTTGGCGGAAACGTCAAGAAGAACGGAGTCGGACGATGACAGAGCGAGGAGTTTTGGATCAATGACCTTTACGACGCGAGACATCCTGGAATACGCCTCTCTTGACGCCCTGGGGCTTCTGGACGAAGCCGAGCGCGAAGAGTTTGAGCGGGCGTTCCGCGCCGCCTCCCCGGAGGTGCAGGCGATGGTGCGTCGTGAGCAGACGCGGGCCTCGGATATCGATTCGTGGCTGCCGCGGGTTGAAGCGCCGGCGGGGCTGAAGGGCCGCGTCGTGAGCGCGTGGCGTGAGGCCGTCGCCGCCGTGGCGCCCGAGCCCGTGGCCACCATCGGCCCCGCGCTGCCCCAGTTGAATCTCGGTCTGCGCACCGGCTACATCTGGCGTGCGGCGTGCATCGGCTTCGCCACCGCCACGCTGGTGCTCGCGGGCTTCTTCATCTCCAGCCTGCAACTGAACAACGACCTGCGGACGCAGGTGGCGCAGAACAAGGCGACCGCGGAGCTCAGCCGCTTCGGCCCGAGTTTCATCAGCACCTTCTTCGCCGCGGCCCGTCAGGACTACGCCCTGACGCCGCAGTCCGCCGAGTTCGCTGGCAACGTGCAGGGCCGCCTGTTGGTAACCGACGAGCAGGGCCAGGGGATGCTGGTGTTCCAGCGCCTGCCCTTCGATGAAGGCACCTACCGCGTGGTGCTCACCACGGCCGCGGGCGAGCAGCAGATGGTCTCGTTCAAGGCCACCGGCGGCCTCACGATCGTCCCCATCGACCTCTCGAAGTTCGGCGGCGCGACCAAGGCCAACCTCGATCAACTGGCGATCCTCGGCCCGGCCGACAAGGACGCGAAGATCGACAGCGTCATCTTCCGCGTGAAGACGGCGTGAGATGTCTTTGCGGTGCGCGGTGCCCTTGAAGCCCCGTGCTGAAGTGGGTCCCGAGTCCGGAATGAGATTGCATGAATGACGCCGCCCGTCGAGAATATTCGGCGGGCGGTTTTCGTTTTCGTTTGGAATGCAGCGTGGCACATCAACGAAGAAACCAGTTCGCACGTCGCATCGGGATCACTTGCTGCGGAATAGGCATCGTGATCGCGGCAGCGCATCTGACTGTGCGTGCAGTGCCTGCCTGGTTCTTCGCCGTACGACCAGGATCCGGACAAACGAGTGGCGTCATCCCAGTCGATCGTTTGGGCATTCCGTACCAATCCGGCGACAAGTGGGTTGTCGTTCAATTCGTCACAACGAATCACTGGCAGATGCAGCTCTTTGCACAAGTGCCTCTGTTGTTGAAGACAACCCGCAGGATCGAAGGTGGCTTCAGCATGCTGGACGAGGGCAAGTGTCCCTGTCGCACGATGGAGCCGGCCTTCATTCGAGAACTCATTCGCGCTCAAGCGGCCGAAC
>CAYZFW010000265.1:0-4806 GCA_964477615.1 uncultured Phycisphaeraceae bacterium
TCGGGGGCCTGCTGATCTCGTTCGGGCTTTTGTTGGTGGGTTTCTCGGGCTTTGGCGAGATGGCCCAGAGCAAAGAGGGCCTGAGCCTGTTCATCATGGGCCTGGCGGTGATCGTGCTGGGCACCGGGCACTTCAAGCCCACGGTGAGCGTGATGGTCGGCCAGCTCTACAAGCAGGGCGACCCGCGCCGCGACGGCGCGTTCACCATCTTCTACATGGGCATCAACCTCGGGGCGTTCCTGTGCGCGTTCGTCTGCGGCACCCTGGGTGAGAAGGTCGGCTGGCACTGGGGCTTCGGCTCCGCCGCGGTGGGCATGATCCTCGGCCTGCTGCTCTACATGGTGTTCAAGCCGGTGTTCCTGCAGGGGATCGGCGATGCGCCGCGCTCCGGTGCGGGCGGCGTCTCGATGCTGTGCCTCGTCGCGTCGCTGGCCGTCTCGGCCGGGTTCGCGTTCCTTTACCACATCGGCACCATGGGCGCTGTGCAGCAAGCGATGGACGCCATCCAGCAGAACCGCGCTCTGACCATCGGGCTGATCCTCGGCGGCATCCTCGCCGTGGTGGTGTGGGTGAGCTGGTTCATGGCGATCAACCGCCCCGAGGACCGCGGGCCTGTGCTCTCGATCTTCATCTTCATGTTCTTCAACGCGTTCTTCTGGATCGCCTTCGAGCAGGCGGGGTCGTCGATCAACGTGTTCACCGAAGCGAACACCGACCGCATGCTCGGCTCGTTCGAGGTCCCGGCGACGTGGTTCCAGTCCGTCAACGCGGGGCTGATCTTCATTCTCGCGCCGATCTTCGCGATGATCTGGACCGCCCTGGGCCGCAAGGGGCGCGACCCCAGCCAGCCCGCCAAGATCGCGCTGGGCCTCATCTTCCTGGGCCTGGGCTACATCTTCATGGTGTGGGCCGGCAAGATCGCCGTGGGCGGCGCGGCGAAGGCGGGCATGTGGCTCGTCTTCATGACCTACTTCTGGCACACCGTGGGCGAGCTCTGCCTCTCGCCTACCGGCCTCTCCTATGTCACCAAGGCCGCGCCCGTGAAGTTCGTTTCCCTGCTCATGGGCATCTGGTTCGTCTCGTCGTTCATCGCCAACCTCGGCGGCGGGCTTGTCGCGTCGTTCGTCGAGGACATCGAGGCCGGCAAGATGAAACTGCCCTGGTCCTTCGGCGGACAGGCCGACTTCTTCTTCCTCTTCGTGCTCACGTCCATCGGCGCGGGGCTGGTCATCCTCGTCCTCACGCCGCTGCTTAAGAAACTCATGCGGCCCGGCACCTGAGCCGGACGCTCGGCGCAAGTAGATAGAGCCCCAGACCCACGGCCACCAACCGTGGGTCTTTTCATTTCAGGCGCCCTTCGCCGCCTCAACCCCCGCCTCTTCCACCTCCCACCCGCGCGAGCGCAGCCCGCCCGCCAAGTACTCCTCGCACGCGCGGTGGACCGACGCCGGGTCGGGCGCCTCGCGCACGCGCTCCTTGAACGGCTTGCACGGCGGCAGCCGCTTGGCGAACCACGTGATCCGCCGGCGGATGTGGTTCATCGCGTAGTGCTCGCCGCGGTACTCGACCATGAGGTCGAGGTAGCGGCGGATGAGGGCGAGTTTCTGAGCCTCGGAAGGCTCAGAGAGCACAGAAGAAATGGCACATGGCAAATCGCAAATGGCAAATGCGGACTCCGACTCCGGGCGATGGGGCCGTTCTTCATCCTGATTTGCTCTTTGCGATTTGCTCTTTGCCATTTGTTGCGCCCCCCACCCCTGCCGAAAAATCCACGGCGTGCTCAGCGCCCCGCGCCCGATCATCACCCCGGCGCACTGGGTTTGTTCCATGATCGCCACCACATGCTCCGGCGTCGTCACGTCGCCGTTGCCGATCACGGGGACTTTCTCCACCGATTCCACCACGCGGGCGATGCCCGACCAGTCGGCGACGCCCGTGAACTTCTGCGCGGTGGTGCGCCCGTGCACCGTCACTGCGGCGATGCCCACCTTCTCGAGTTCCCGCGCCAGCGACGGCGCGACGATGCATGTGGAATCCCATCCCAGCCGCATCTTCGCCGTCACCGGCACGCGCCCGCCCGTCGCCCGCTCCACCGTCCGCACAATGGCCTCGGCCATCTTCACGGTGTTGTCGGGGCGGCACAGCAGCATCGAACCGCCGTTCTTCTTGGTCACCTTGTCAACGGGGCAGCCCATGTTGATGTCGATGACGGTGGCACCGTGGTCCACGGCCCACAGCGCGCCATCGCACATGATCTCGGTCTCGCCGCCGTAGAGCTGCATGCCCACGGGCTGGTCGAGGTCGTTGGTGCGGGCGAGGTCGAGGGATTGGGCGGTGCCGCGGAGCAGCCCGTGGGGGCTCAGGAGATCGGTGCAGGCGAGCCCGACGCCGCCCTGCTCCCGGCAGACGATGCGGAAGGCCAGGTCGCAGTAGTTGGCGATGGGCGCCAGCAGCAGGTTCGTGGCCAGCCGCACCGGCCCGATGGTGAGCGGGACGCCGAGGTGGGGATTTCGGGGGGTCCGGGGAGTCCGGGGGTTTTCCGCTCTCGGCGTCACGGGGGATTATTCACCGCGGACGCGCGGAGAGCGCGGAGCGTGAATCCTGTTGAGGCCATGATGAGCAGTGCGCGAAAGTGCGGCATTTGGGGCTGAAACGACGATGAATCTCGCCTGCCCCGACGGCACACGGTGTCGCCGCAAGGGGCCGTCCGGGAACTCTCACTCAGTCAAACTCAGAACTCCGCTCCGCGCCCGCCGCGCCTCCGCGGTGAATCCTCTCCTCGAGCCGACGCCGTACCATCCCGCCCGTGTACCAGGTCCTCCTCACACGCCGCTACCTGCTGAGCAAGGTGATGCCGCTGCTGGCGTCGCTGGCGGTGATGCTCTGCACGGCGATGGTGCTGGTCGTGTGGAGCGTGATGGGGGGGTTCCTCAACATGCTGCTCGCCTCGGGCAAGACCTTCATCGGCGACGTGGCGATTGCCTGGCCGGTGGTGGGCATCCCGTACTACGCCGAGCTGGTGCAGGAGATCGAGAAGGACGAACTCGTCGAGGCCGCCACGCCGACCATCGAAGCGCTCGGCCTGCTCGGCCTGCCCACCGGCGAAACGCGGACCGTGCAGATCTTCGGCGTCGAGCCCGACGGGTACAACCGTGTCACCGGGTTCCACGACCGCCTGTGGTGGAAGCGCCTCGACAAGCCCCTGAAGCGCGATGTGAACTCACAGGACCCGCGACTCACCATCCAAGAAGGCTTCGAGGTTGACGGCGAACGGATGATCGAGCGCGACCCGTTCACCGGCGTCGAGCGCCCCGCTGTGATCCCCGGCATCGAGGTTGCCCGCTACAACTCGCGCACGTCCGAGGGGTTCGTGCAGCCCATGGCGGGCTTCTTTTTGCCCGACAAAGAGGTGACGCTGACGGTGCTGCCGCTCTCCCAGCGCGGCGTTGCCATCGCCACGCAGGACCGCCGCCTCCCCGTTGCCAACGAGTTCCGCACCGGGCTGTACGAGGCCGATGCCAACTGGGTCCTCGCCCCGCTGGGCACCCTGCAGCAGATGCTGAAGATGGACGCGGGGCAGAAGATCGATCCCAAGAGCCGCGGCAGCATCGAAGTGGGCGAGGACGGGCGCGAGCGGTTCATCCCGCCGAAGATCATCGGTGTCGAGCCTGCGCGGGCGACGAACATCCTCGTGAAGGCCAAGCCCGGCGTGAAGGCGGAGGACCTGCGGGAGCGGGTGAAGTCGATCTACGCCGCGTTCACAAAGGCGACGCCCGAGCGCGAAGGTGCGATGCCCAACGCGAGCAGGATTCTCATCTTCACATGGGACAAGAAGCCGGGGCTGGAGACGTTCATCTCCGCCGTGAAAAAGGAAACCAGCCTTGTCCTGGTGCTCTTCTCGTTCATCAGCCTCACGGCGGTGTTCCTGGTCATCGCGATCTTCTGGGCGATGGTGAGCGAGAAGACCAAGGACATCGGCGTGCTGCGCGCCATCGGGGCCTCGCGCTGGGGCGTCGCGTGGCTGTGGGTGCGCTACGGGCTGGCCATCGGCGTCGTCGGCTCGGTGCTGGGTGGCATCCTCGCGTACCTCGTCGTGCTCAACATCAACCCCATCCACGAGTGGCTCGGCAGCGCGCTGGGCATCATGGTGTGGGACCCGGCCGTGTACTACTTCACCGATATCCCCAGCCGCGTGGACCCCGTCCACGCCGTGATTGTTCTGTCGGGCGGGATCATCTCGTGCGCCGTTGGCGCGATCGTCCCGGCCCTCCGTGCCGCCTTCATGGACCCGGTGAAGGCGCTGCGATTTGAGTAGGAAGGCATCGAGGCAAGAGGCATCAAGGCATCGAGTGGGAGAAGAGTGAAAAAGGCCCGACCCATCCAACGAGCGCCCATCCGCATCTGCTGCTTTGCTGCTTTGCTGATCTGAGTTTTCCCCGTGCCCCTCATCGAAGCCCACAACATCCACAAGACCTACCGCCTCGGGCGGATCGATGTCCCCGTGCTGCGCGGGGCGTCCATCTCTGCGGCCGAGGGCGAGTGCGTCGCCGTGCTGGGCGCTTCGGGCTCGGGCAAGAGCACGATGCTGCACATCCTTGGCGGGCTGGACCGTGCGGACGCGGCGCAGGCCGGCACCGCCGCGCCGTCGCTCTCGTTCGAGGGCCGGTCCATCGCGGGCTTCTCCGCCGCCGAGCTCGACCGGTACCGCAACCTCTCCGTCGGCTTCGTCTTCCAGTTCTACCACCTGCTCCCCGAACTCAGCGTGCTGCAGAACGCGGTGCTCCCCGCGATGGTCGGCGTCGGACG
>CAYZFW010000266.1:0-4805 GCA_964477615.1 uncultured Phycisphaeraceae bacterium
CTGTTGAACCCGATGGGCGAGCGGAGGCGTGGGGACCACTGTCCGTCCTGGCGTTCGTCCAGTAGCGCGCTGGCGCGGGTGACGGTCTGATCGCCGGGGGATGTTGCCGACACGCGCAAGCGTCCGGTCCTGGCATCCGCGATGACCTGCGATGGGGTCGGCTCGGCATCGCCCGCGAAGAGGTGGAACTCGAGCCCGCGCGGCGGCGAGGCGGGGGTGTCGAGAGCGCGTTGCAACTGCTCGGCGCGGCGGAGGCAGCGATCCAGATGCCCGACCGCCACGCGGCGGCGCTCGTCCGGGCTCTTTTCCTCGGGCAGCAGCCATTCGAGGTAGCGGGTCTGGCGCGTGTCGGCGAGTCCCCAGTTGCGCCGCTCCCACTCGCCGGGGTCGTAGAGGTTGATGGGCTCGCCTGTGGCACCGTCGAGCACGGCGCGATGGCGCGGGCGCGGCATCAACTGGTAGATGCTGGGCATGGTGCCGAGAATCGCCGGGCGGTAGGTGGGCGCGATGGGCGCGAATTCCGCGCCTTCGACGAGTTGCTTCAGTGACAGGACCGAGCCCGCGCTGGGGGTGCCCACGATCACCGCGTTTCGCACGAGCCTTGCCCCTTCCCAGGTCAGCGGCGGGAGTGAGCCGTCCTCGGGCAGCGGGGCCGTGCCGTACTTCAGGTAGTACATCAGCACCATGCCGCCCATGGAGTGCGAGACGACATCGACCTTCATCGGCTCCGTGTTGCCGGTGGCCTCCCGGCGGGCACTGGTGGCGAGGGCCGAAGCCTGGGTGATGAGTTCGTGCAGGCGCGGGGCCTGCTCGGAGATGTCGCGACGCCAGTCGTAGTCGAATTGGAAGCAGGTGAAGTGCTCGGGAGATTCGGAATACTCCGTGCTCGCGCCGGGCCGAGCGGCTTTGGTGCGTGCCGCCATGGCGCGGGCGATGTCACGGTCGACATAACGGCCGGCGGCGAGGGTGCGGATGATCGACTCATAGGGCCGGAGGGCCGTGATCTTCAGGACGGCGACGTTGGCTTCGAGGGACTCGAGCACGCCGTCGGGTTCGACGTCGTCGCGGAGATCGGCCAAGGGCGCACCCGGCTTCATCGGAAGGGCGACGAGGCGAGCGCCGTCTGGGAAGTCGGTGTCGGCGGCGCCGTAGGTGAAGGCACCCCAGACGATGCGGCCCGTGCCCGATTGAACGAGTTTGCTCCCCAGGATGCCTGGGATCACAACGACAGGGTGGCGTTCGGGGCCGAGGGTCTCGCTTGTTCGGTTGTAGATGGCGCCGAGGTCGGCGCGGGCAGCGGGCGCGGCCTCGCAGCCGCAGAGCGCGGCGAGCGAGAGCGCCGCGAGAGCGAGGGTGGTTCTCACGGGAAACTCCGATGATGGATGGGACGGGAAGTGTGGGCGTTGGATGCCGGCGAGAAGGAGCCGGTTGCACCAGGGTGACCGTGGGCTTCGGTTCCCTACACTGGCGTCATGCCCGCCACCTTCCAGCACGCCACGCTTCCAAATGGACTGACGATCGTCGCCGAGACGGACCCCGCCGCGCACACTTCGGCGTGCGGGTTCTTTGTCAAAACCGGGGCCCGGGACGAGGAGCCGCGGCTGATGGGGGTTTCGCACTTTCTTGAGCACATGATGTTCAAAGGGACGGCGCGACGCTCGGCGGACGATGTCAACCGCGAGTTCGACGAGATCGGCGCTAACTACAACGCGTACACCTCGGCGGAGATCACCTGCTTCTACGCCTCGATGCTGCCGGAGTACTTCGAGCGCGGGACCGACATTCTCTCGGACATCCTGCGGCCCGCGCTCCGCCAGGCCGACTTCGACACCGAGAAGGGCGTGATCCTCGAAGAGATCGCGATGTACAAGGACAACCCCTTCTGGGTGCTGTACGAGGCCGCGCTGGAGAAGTACTTCGGGCCGCACCCGCTTGCCCACCGCGTGCTGGGGACCGACGACACGATCAAGGCGCTGCAGCGCGACGAGATGCAGGGGTACTTCGATGCCCGGTACAGCGCCGACAACACCGTTGTGGCGCTGGCGGGGAAGGTGGACTTCGCGAAGGCCGTGGAGCAGGTGCGGGCGCTGTGCGGGCACTGGGGCAACACCGGGGCGACGCGGAACACGGCAAAGCCCGCCGCGCAGGACCACGATTTCACGATGCGTGACCCGAAGGTGAACCGCGCGTACCTGCTGATGATCTGCCCGGGCCCGAGCAGCACCGACCCGAGGAGGTACGCCGCGGGGATGCTGGCGCAGGTGCTCGGCGGCGGCGACAACAGCCGGCTGCACTGGGCTCTCGTTGAGCCGGGGATCGCGGAAGAGGCGGCGGCGTCGTTCGACCCGCGCGACGGCTGCGGCGACTACTACGCCTTTGCCTCCTGCGACCCCGAGCGCGCGGACGAAGTGTGGGCGAAGGTGGAGAAGGAGATCGACGGCCTGGTGGCGTCGCTGACGCCCGACGATCTGGAGCGGCTGCGGAACAAGGTGGCCACCGGCGTAACGCTGGCGGGCGAGCGGCCTTCGGGGCGCATGCAAAGGCTGGGTCGGATGTGGACGTACGAGCGCGAGTACCGGCCGTTGGAGAAAGAACTCGAGGCGATCAACGCCGTGACGCTGGACGACCTGCGGAATGTGGCGCGGGATTTCCCGTTCCGGCCGCGGACGGTGGGGCGGATGCTGCCGGGGTGAGGTGCGTCGGGTTTGGCACTCGGTCACGGGCACGCGGTGCCGAAGCGGCCGAGGAAGAAGACGAGGTCGGCGGTGTTGACGCTGCCGTCGTCATTGAAGTCGGCGCCCGTGCCGGGGGCGACGGTGGTGCCGAACTGGCCGAGGAACGTGACGAGGTCGGCGGTGTTGATGAGGCGGTCGTTGTTGAGGTCGCCGGGGCAGAGTTGGGGTGTGGGGGTGACGACGAGTCGCACTTCGCCGGGAGTGTTGAGGTCGATGGTGCCGACGAAGCCATCGGGCATCGCGGCGACGACGAGCCCCTGGTCCGTCAGCGTGCCCGAGTATCGAATAAGGGTGTAGCTCCCCGCGCCGAACCCGGTCAGACCGGTGAGGTTCAGCGCGCCGTCGAGGGTCAGGTTGCCGGTGACGACCAGCAGGTCAACTTCGACGGAGCCGGGGGCACCCAGTTCGTACTCGAGAATGCTGGTGCTCCCCAGCGCGAACGAGCCATCGACCGTGAGCGTGCCGGGGCTCCCGAGCGTGAACGAACCGTTGACCGCGAGCGTGCCGGGGAAGTCGCCCGGCTTGGTGATCCCGAGGTTCACCAGGAGCTGCTCGAACTGCTCAGAGGGACCGAAGTCGACGCGTCCGGCACCGCCGAGTTTGGAAGCGGCGTCGAGCACGACGTCTGCGACGTCCTTGAACGTGATCGTGCCCTTGGCCTCCAGATCGGCGGCGATGGCGTTCATCACATCGAGGTTCGCTGCGACCAGCTCCAACTCGGCGGCGTCCTCGGCCGTCAGGCCGCCGCGGAGCTCCTGGATGACCTGGATGATGAGCTTGTGCCCGTTGTTCACGCGCGTGATCGAACCGGCCTGAGGGAGGTAGGGGCTTGCGACGGTGGTGAGGCCGGTGGTTGTTTCGAAGGTGCCGTGGTTGACGAAGCTGCCCGGGCCGGTGATGTTCGAGGTGCCCTGGGTCTTGAAGGTGCCGTTGTTGACGATGGCTGGCGTGCCGGGGTCGGTCTGGTTGTTGAGGTTGCCGCGCAGGTTGGCGAGCCCTTCGTTGGTGAGCGTCTTCTTGGCGATGCGTGGGGCGATGGGGTTCTCGGTGGCGGTGGCGGAGAGCGAACCGTTCTGGCCGATCACGACCTCGGTATCGAGCTCGCCGCCGTTCCAGTTCATGGAGGTGTTGATGTTGAACCGCCCGCCCGGGCCGGCGTCGAGGCTGCCCCCGCCCATCGAGAGCGCATCGAGGAACGACTCATACTGCTCGGCGGTGGCGAACCGCACGTCGCCGTTGTTGACCGCGAGTGTTCCGGGGTTGAAGTTGGCAGCGGGGACCTCGACCAAGGCATCGGTGGAGAACGCGACCGTCCCCGGCCCCGTGACGGTGGACGCGGGGGAGAGCGAGTGCGTCTGCCCCGAGCCGCCGAAGGTGATGGTCCGCCCGGCGCCGGGGTTGAAGGCACCGGTGTGGGTGCCGCCGTTGTTGAGCGAGACGGAGGCGTTGGCGTTGATGGTGCCGTGGTTGTCCATGACCCAGTTGGAGGTGAGGCTGCCGGGCGACTGGACGTTGACGACACCGCCGGGGCTGTTGGTGAACTTGGCGCCGCTGGACCCTGCGGTGCGGCTGAGGGTGGTGGAGTTGTTGATGTTGATGACGCCCCCGGGCTCGTTGATGAGATGTGTACCCGGCGCGGTGCTCTGCAGGTTGGTGAAGAAGTCGACGGTGACGACGCCCCCGTTCCGCAGCGTCGATACGAGTTGCTTGGTCTGGCCCGAAGGCGTCGGAAGGAACACCATCTGTCCCGAGGGCTTGATGAAGTAAGTGTTGTTCCCCGTCAGGATGCCCTGGGCGTAGTTGAACACGCCCTCGATGTTAAGCGTCCGCGCCGTGGTGCTGGTGTTGGCGATCGCGTTGGTGATGCCGGAGGTGTGCCCGAGCGTCAGGTCGGTGATGGTGGTGTTCTGGTCAAGGGTAGCAACGCGGTTGATGATGCTGACGTTGTACGTATCCGCCGCACCGGGCTGCCCGTTGTTCGGGACCACCGGGTTCGTGGACCAATTGGCGGCGTTGCTCCAGTCACCGCTGAACAGCATGGACGCGGGGATGCCGCCAGCGTGGGCGGAG
>CAYZFW010000267.1:0-4802 GCA_964477615.1 uncultured Phycisphaeraceae bacterium
GCAAGACCGTCTGGCTCGATTACGACGAGAACGGCGCCGTCCGCGCCGAGGGCTACGCCCAGACGATCATCAAATCCGCCAAACGCCTCACGTACATCGAGGCCCAGGCCCTGATCGACGGCAACGAGGAACTCGCCAAGCAGCACGCCAAGACCGAGCCGCGGTACACGGAAAAGCTCCGCGACACACTGCTGATGATGGACCGCCTGAGCAAGCGCATCCGCGACCGGCGGCGCAAGGCCGGCATGATCCACCTTGAACTGCCCGAGGTCGAACTCGTCTACGACGAGACCACCGGCAAGGTGATCGACGCGCAGCCCGAGGACCAGTCGTACACGCACACGCTCATCGAGATGTTCATGGTCGAGGCCAACGAGGCCATCGCCCGCTTGTTCGAGAAGCTCAACGTCCCGGCCCTGCGCCGCATCCACCCCGAGCCGGTGCCCGGCGCGTTCGAGGGGCTCACCGAGTTCATCAAGGTCGCGGGCTACCGCATCCCCAAGAGCCCGACGCGCCAGGAACTCCAGGCGCTGCTCGACGCCACCGCCGGCACCGCCGCGGCCCCCGCCGTCCACATGGCCGTGCTGCGCACGCTGACGCGCGCCGAGTACTCCCCGGCGATGGTCGGGCACTTCGCCCTCGCCAGCGAGGCGTATTCGCACTTCACCAGCCCCATCCGCCGCTACCCCGACCTCACCGCCCACCGGGCCCTGGCCGAGTACCTCCGCCGCACCAAGAACGGCAGCGCCCGCCCCCGCTGGGACGACGACGCCGCGTGGAACAGGCTCGGCAAGGAGATGATGGAGAGCCCCATGTGCCCCTCGCAGGAGGAGCTCATGCAGATCGGGAGCAACTGCAACTTCCGAGAGGAGAACGCCACCGGCGCCGAGCGCGAACTCCGCCAGTTCCTTGTGCTGCAGCTGATGGAGGAGAAGATCGGCGAGAGCTTCCCCGCGCTCGTGACGGGCGTGACCAATGCCGGCGTCTTCGTCCGCCTCGACAAGTTCCTTGCCGAGGGGCTGATCAAGACCGAGGACCTCCCCGCGCCCGCCTCGGGCGGCGCCGGCGGGGCCGGGAATGCTGGCGGCAAGCGCGCCGTGTGGCAGATGGATCGGCGCAGCGGCGCCATCGTCGAGCGCAACTCCGGCCGCTCGTTCGCGATGGGCGACCGCGTCGAAGTGACGGTCATCGCCGTCGATTTGGCAAGGCGCCGGATGGAGATGGTCGTCTCCGACCCCGACCGGCGTCTTGCTGGCAAGAGCAAGCAGCTCGCCGGCGCGCTCCGCATCGGCGAGTTCGAGGAGGACCGGCAATCAGGCGGCCTCACCGGCAGCGAACGCCGCAGCCAGAAGAGCAAGTCCCGCGACCGCAACAAGTCGGACTTCCGGCAGGACCGGAAGAACAAGGGGAAGTGGTGAGGCGATTGGATACCCCGCCAGCCCCCGGCGGGTTCTGGACCACCGGCGATTCACCCTGCACACACCAACCGCGCCGCATATGATTTCCCGTGATCCAACAGAACGAAAACGCCCCCGATGAACCAGCGTTCCGCCTCGACCGGCGAGCGTTCTCCGTCACCTCCCTCGACGCCCAGGACGACGACGGAATCTACTGGCTCACACGATCTCCGCAAGAGCGGATGGCCGCGCTCGAATACCTCCGCAGGATGGCCTATGGAAACGCCGCTACCGCCCGACTTCAAAGAGTTTTTGAGGTTGCTCAACTCGGCGAAGATTGAGTACTTCGCAAAGACCTCGGATTGAGATTGCGCTCGACCACTTGACCACTTGACCACTTCCGCGGTCACACCACCCCCACCCGCCCCAGCCACCGCTCCGCGTCCAGCGCCGCCTGGCACCCCATCCCCGCCGCGGTGATCGCCTGGCGGTACTCCGCGTCGGCCACGTCGCCCGCCGCGAACACGCCCTCGATGTTCGTCGCGCTGTGACGGTGCTCCAGGTGGACGTACCCCTTCTCATTGAACTTCAGCCCGCTGCCCTGCAGGAACCCCGTCGCCGGCGTGTGCCCGATCGCCACGAAGAGGCCGCGGACGTCGAGGCGTGAGCGCTCCTTCGTCACGGTGTCCTCGAGCATCACGCCCTCGATGTGGTCCGCGCCCAGCACGTCGACCACAACCTTGTTCCACAGCACCTTCGCGTTGGGCTTGGACATGAATCGCTGCTGCATCACCTTGCTGGCCCGCAGGCTGTCGCGCCGGTGGATGATGTAGACCATCGATCCGAACTTCGTGAGGTACGTCGCCTCTTCCATCGCGGTGTCACCGCCGCCCACCACCGCCAAAGGCTGATTCCGGAACGTTGGCAGCGCCCCATCGCACACCGCGCACGCCGAGACGCCCCCGCCCTGGCGTGCCAAACGCATCTCGTTCTCCAGCCCGATCCAGTTCGCCACCGCGCCCGTGGCGATGATGACCGCGTGCGCCTCGATCACCTCGGTCTTCCCGCTTCCGTCGTCGGTGGTGAGGCGGAAGGGTTTCTTCGAGAAATCACATGAGGCGATGTCCGCGTTCACCACCTTGGTCCCGAACCGCTCCGCCTGCTGCTGGAACATTGCCATCATCTCGGGGCCGGTCACGCCGTGGGGGAACCCGGGGTAGTTCTCAACCTCCGTGGTGAGCATGAGCTGCCCGCCCGGCAGCACGATCGAAGGCGTCTGCTTCGGCACACCCACGTACACCACCGGGTCAAGCTGCGCCCGAGCGGCATAAATTGCGGCCGTCCATCCGGCCGGGCCGGAACCGATGATGACAAGCTTGTGCGCCATAGGGGGAAACAGTACCCGCCTGCCAACCGCCCGGCGACGCGCCACAGTCACCACCGCGTCCCCGCCCACCGATCCGCCCGCCTCTCCGCCCCACCAGCCCAGCCGCTGAAACCCACCCAGCCAGCCACCGAATAAGACAGTGACCACCATGCCGATCTTCCTCATCATCCCCCTGATGGCCGCCGCCGCGATCGCCGGGATCATCCTCAGCGTGTCGGGCCTGCGGGCCTTCCGCGCCTCCGGCGGCGTCCGCGAGGGCGCCGGCTTCGCCGACACCCTCCGCGCGGTCCCGCTGCGTCTGGTGATCGGCCTCGATCTGCTCGATCTGGGCCTCGACATCCTCGCCGCCCCGCTGGCGTGGCTGCTGCTCGACCGCGCCGGGCTGAAGTCCCTGCGCAACGTCGCCGCGGTCGAGGCCATCGTCCCGTTCACGCAGGCCATCCCGCTGCTGACGCTGAGCTGGCTCGGTGTCCGCATCAGCGACAGCCTCGCCGCCCCAGGTGCGCACGCCACGCCCCACGCGACGCTGGCACCCGGTCGCAAGCATGTGACCAACACGGCCAAGACCTAGCCGGACCAGATCAGATCGAGAAAAACACTCTCTCTCGGTACCGTCACTCTCCCGACCAGTCCGATTCCTTCCCTTCGAGGTAGCGCCCGCTGAGGCCCTGCGTCTGCAGCACCTCCGCGTAGGGGTTCACGGGTTGGCGCAGCACGCCCTTCATGTGCGGCTCCACCAGCCTACGCACCTGCGCCTGCTGTTCCGAGATGGGCAGCGTTGCGTCGATCACGCTGAGCCCGAACTCCGGCACCATCTTCTCGTACTGGTCGAGGATGCGGCCCTGGAAGAGCTCGAAGCTCTTGTAGGGGTCTTCGCTGAGTCCGAGGTCCATACCCGCCTCGTAGTACTTCAGTTCAGGACGCCCCGTCAGGATACGCCGCAGCGCCTCGGCGAGGGGGACGCGGAAGTAGAACGCCGCCGTGGGCTTGGGGGCGAAGCGGTAGATCCGCCGGACATACTCGGGGTCCATGCCGCGGGCGACGTCGCGTGCGAACGCGGTGTAGATGTACCGGTCCGCGAGCACCACGGCCCCGGCGCGGAGCGGCGCGAGGATCGCCCGCTCGAAACGGTCGGCGAAGTCCGCCGCGTGGATGAGGGAGAACGTCTGCGGGCTCAGCAGCCGCTTCATCTTGCCCACGCTGGTGGTCTCGCGCACCAGCGGCGAAGAGTTCCATTCCGAGAAACTCACGCAGTATCCTTGCGAGATCAGCCACTTCTTCAGAAGGTCGAGCTGCGTCGACTTCCCCGAGCCGTCGATCCCCTCGACGATGAAGAGTTTCCCCGGCAGCGGGCCCTGGTCGGCGTATTGAGTGAAGTCGCTCATGGTGGTTCGGGCGAAGCGTGGTCGAGTGGTCGAGTGGTCGAGTGAGAATCAAAGGACGAAGCGCGAAGAGAATGGTAGGTCGCAAAGATTGAGAGATCGGATATGTCCGGTGGATCGGCTCTGTAGACGCCTGAGCATCGACAGGGTCGATGCTCAGGGCTGCCCGTCCTTCACACACCGCTGCCCGAGGTGTGCGCCCCGTGCCTTCGCTTGCGCGGGCGCGCCGGGGCGGTTGATGTCTCAGCATGCTCAGCCTGGTCCCCGTCGCGCTCCGTGCGGGTCTGTGAGATCGCGGGCGCGTTCGCCCATTCGACTCGGACCTGCAGACCGAAGGCTTTCCGGAAAAGCTCCCCCTTGGTCTCCGCGGCCCACACGTCGAACCCGACGTCCCCGCTTGATTCGACGAGCACACGCGCTGCACCGCCCGAGACCCGCACCGCAGCCGAAGACACGCACTGCGTGTGGTTGCGATCGAGCCCGTCGGCAAGCCGCAGGATCGCCGCGAGGCGACGAACGAGCAGGCGGTCGGCCTTGGGCAACAACGCAAAGGCGCGGTGCTTCTTCGCGCTCGGCAGCGCCCGGCGGTGGTACCGCGCCACGTTGGCGATGATCTCGACCTCCCGGCGTGTGAAC
>CAYZFW010000268.1:0-4799 GCA_964477615.1 uncultured Phycisphaeraceae bacterium
ATCCTGCTTGGTGTCCCCGCCCGACATGGGCACGGACCCGGAACAGGGCTATCGGCCCCGTTCCGTCTCGTCTTTGCGGCGGCGATGCGGAGTAGGCGCGGGCGGAACACCTGTGCCGTCTGTGACGATTGGCGAACACTCTGCGTCCCGATACAGTGCGGGCCGATGCGATGGCTGATCCTGGCTTTGGCGGGTGTCTGGGGCGTGCTCACGGCGCTCGCGTACGTCGTGGTGGTCCCCGAGACCACGCGCGATCAGGACGTCATCCGGGCGTATTGGCAGGTTGCTGCGGACGCGGAGAAGTCGCAAAGCGGCGGGAAGCCCGCGGAGATCGTCCGTCAGTTCTTCGCCCTGCCCGCGCAAAGCGGCAAGACCCCGGCTTCGGCGCTCGCGCTTCCGCTGGCCGAGCAGGAGCCGCTGATGGCGGCGTTTCGTGCCTATCTGTCGGAATCGCACGGAACGGACCTCAAGTCCGTCCCTGCCCTTGTCTGGTCCACCGACGACAACCCCGCCCGACGTGTGCAGTGCCAGTTATTCCGTGTGTGGCACCTGCGGACGTTTGGCGAGCCCATTGACATCGTGCCCGATCCAACCAACCGCGACATCACCAAGACGATCGTGCAGTGCGTGGCCGGGGCGGGGCCGGACATTATCGAGGCGTACGGGCCGGCGGAACTGGGCCAGATGGTCAGCGCTGGCGTGGCGCTCGACGTCACGGAAGAGGCCACCAAGCACGGCTTCGGCGTGGGGACGGTGTGGCCCGCGGCGGTGAGCAGCGTGGCGATCGACACCGGCGAACACCGGCTGGAAGCCGGTGCCACCATGAGGCAGTACGCCTACCCCTGCAACGTGGGGTACACGGTGATCTTCTACCACCGTGACCTGTTCAGGCAGGCCGGCGTGCCGGAACCGACGTCGCCGTGGAACCTTGATCAACTCGTCGCGGCGTCGAAGAAACTGATGTCCGCGGACCCGAGTGGGCGGCGCGTGGGGATCATGGGGCTTGGGGCGTGGAACCTCGCGCTGTGGGGCGGGAACACCTTCTATAACGAGAACCAGACCGCCAGCCTCTACAACAACCCCAAGACCATCGCGGGGTTCCGGGCGTATCAGGACCTGATGTACCGCGAGAAGGTGATGCCGACGCCCGCCGAGGCGGCGAGCATGGCCTCCAGCGGCGGGGCGAACATGAACGCGGGGGCGGAGTCGGCGTCGGCGTCGGCGCTGTTCGCGGCGAAGATCGCGGCGATGGTCAGCGATGGACGGTGGTCGTACGTCGGCATGGCGCAGCGGAACCGCGACCGGGTGATCAAGCCGGCGGTGGAGCGGCGGCTCAAGGCGCTCGAAGGGGATTCGTCCGAGGCCGGGGCGCGCGAGCGCGGGCTTCTGGAGAGCGGGCTGAAGAGTTGGATGACCGACGTGCTCGTGCCGATCACCCCCGAGCAGCACGCGGCCCTCTCGGCGTGCCTCACCGACGAGGACCGCACCCGTCTCATCGATGTCGGCGTCATGCACGTCCCCACCGTCGATGGCACCCCCTATTACGAGGCGGCAGCCCGGGTGGCAATCGTGAACCGCGTCTCGAAGCACAAGGAACTCGCACTGCGGTTCATGCGGTTCCTCGCTTCGCCGGAGTACAACAACCAGATCAACCACACCTTCGACAGCATCTGCGGCGTGCCGGCGTTCTGTCTTGCTGAGAAGGGCGGGGGCAAAGCGGTTGGCATCAAGGGCCCGCCCGAGCCGCTGCCGGGGCTTGAGGCGTTCGATTCGCCGGTGTTTGTGGAGGCGATGGAGAAGTACGCGGGGGATTGGGAGTTGTCGCCGTTCATCGGGCGGGGTCGGCTGGGGATGATCGCCGGTCCGATCATGGAGAAGCTGACGAACAACTCGATCACGCCGGAAGAAGCAGCGAAGGAGATCGAGGAGGGGATCAACGGGCAGATCCGGGCGAACCTGATCCGGGATGAGGAACTTCGGCGGGAATGGGAACGGCGTGTTGGTAAAGCGTTTTTGCGGGATGTGCCGCTGAGGGAGCAGGTGGGGAAGGGACTCACCGCGGAGACGCGGAGGGCGCAGCGAGAAGAGGTGGGTTGGATGAGTGAGAGGACTCCCGGCGTCCGTTCACACCTCCGTCCGCTCCAGCCTCAGAACACAAATGAACCTCTCCGCGAACTCCGCGTCTCCGCGGTGAATCCGCCTGAAGGGAGCCCGGCATGACCGTGGGCTCCTCAAAGAAGCGGCTGCTGATCGCGCTGGCGTTTTTGCTGCCGAACCTGCTCGGCTTCGTCGTCTTCACCGCCGGGCCGGTGGTGTTCTCGCTGGCGATGTCGTTTACCGATTGGGCGCTGACCAAGCACAACGCCTTCAGCGACCAGCCGATCCGCTGGATCGGCGTGCAGAACTACGAGCGGCTGCTTGTTGGCGATGAGTCACGCTTTTTCTGGAACTACTTCGCCAATACCGCGTTCCTGATGCTGGGCATCCCCGTGGGGATTGCGCTGAGTCTGCTGCTGGCAGTGATGATCCATGCGGGGCCGACGCCGCAGACGCCGAGGGGGAAGACGCGCGGCGTGGTGCTTGGTGTGGTGCTCACCGCCATCACCGCGGGCGGGGTGTGGATGATGACGACGCCGGGGCCTGCGCCGGCGCCGGGCGCCGCCGTCATGTCGACGACGGCAGGTCTCACCGACCTCACGCAGTGGGATGTGGATCGGATGCACTCGAACGCCGCGGTTCTGGCGGCGGTCACGCTGGGGACGGTTGTGACACTGGGGCTGGGGCTGGGCACCGTGTTCTTCAGGACGATCTACTACCTGCCGAGCCTGCTGGCGGGTGTGGCCATGTTTCTCTTATGGAAGACGCTGTACCGGCCGCGCGGCGGCCTCATCAACGCCGGGCTTGCTCCGGTGCTGGGGAGCATTGAGGCGTTCGTGAAGTCCACGCCAGCGTGGATGTTCACGGTTCTGGGCTGGCTGCTGATCGCCGTCACCGCGGCGTGGGCGTTTTGGATGCTCGTCGAGGGCTTCGACAAGCTGCGGCACCGGGACATCGGCGTGGGCGCAATGCTGGGACGGATCGCGCTGGCCGCGACGATCGCGCTGATCGGCTGGGGGCTGGGGCGCGTGGTGCTTGGGTTGCCTGAGCGGGCGGAAACCGACGGGGGTTTCAAGCCGCCGGACTGGCTCATCGACCCGGCGTGGGCGAAGACCGCGCTCATCATCATGGGCACATGGTGCGGCGTCGGCGGCGGCAACATGCTGCTGTACCTGGCAGGCCTGAGCAACGTGCCGCCGGAACTCAACGAGGCCGCGAGCATCGACGGCGCGACGGGGTGGCAGCGATTCAAGCACGTCACGTGGCCACAGCTCGCGCCGACGACGTTCTTCATCGTGATCATGTCGACCATCGGCGGCCTGCAGGGCGGCTTCGAGCAGGCGATGGTGATGACCGGCGGCAAGGCCGAGACGACGGTGCTGACGTACTACCTGTACAACGTGGCGTTCACCGACCAGTTCCAGTTGGGGCTCGCTTCGGCGATCGCGTGGGTCATGTTCGCGATGATCTTCGCGATGACAGCGGTGAACTTCCGGTACGGCTCGCGGCTGACCAATGAATAGCGTTTCACCGCGAGGCGCGGCGGACGCGGAGAAGCGAGAAAGCAGCAAATCAGCAGAACACCAAAGCAGCAGATTCGGATTCCCAAACCCAGAACACCGACACACGACCCCTTGCCCGACACTCCGACAAAAACTCCCCCACTCCGCGAACTCCGCGCCTCCGCGGTGAAGAAGCCGTGGCTCGGCAAGGGCATCGTCTTCCTCGGCCTGGTGCTGCTTGGGGTGTCGTTCGTGCTGCCGTTTGTGTGGCAGGTGCTGATGTCGCTGTCCACCGTCGCGGACGTGGACCTGCTGGCGCAGACGGGCTGGCCGCCGGTGGTGAAGCCGGAGAACTACCCGCTGGTGTTCCAGAAGGTGGCGTTCGCCAAGTACTTCTTCAACAGCGTGTTCGTCGCCGGGTGGGTGACGATCCTGCAGGTGGTGACGTGCTCGATGGCGGCGTACGCGTTCAGCCGCGTATCGTGGCCGGGTCGCGAGCGGGTCTTCATGCTCTACCTCGGCACGCTGATGATCCCCGGCGTGGTGCTGATGGTGCCCAACTTCGCCGTGATCCTGAAGCTCGGGATGTTCAACGATTATCTCGGGCTCATCATCCCCGGGGCGTTCAGCGCCTACGGCACGTTCCTGCTGCGCCAGTTCATGCTCACCATCCCCAGCAGCCTGGACGAGGCGGCGAGCATCGACGGGGCCTCACACTGGGGCATCTTCACGCAGGTGATCCTGCCGCTGGCGCGGCCGGGGCTGATCGTGCTCTCGATCTTCTGCTTCCTGGGCAATTACAACTCGTTCTTCTGGCCGCTCATTCTGGTGAAGAGCGACAACCTCCGCACCCTGCCCATCGGTCTGCTGACGTTTGATTCGACCTACGGGCGTGAGACGCCGCTGATCATGGCGGCGAGCCTGATGGCGATGATCCCGCCGGTGCTGATCTTCCTCGTCCTGAACAAGTACCTTGTGAAGGGGATTCAGATCGGAGCGGTGAAGGGGTGATGGGGGGATTCACCGCGGAGGCGCAGAGGAGGCGGAGAGATGCGACTGATGAAAGGAATAATGCAGGCCCCACCGCGCAGAGGACCTGACTGTGCGGCCCAAAGACTCGAACCCTAAACGCCCAGACCGAGGCCGAATCCCGCACATTGACGCTCCGTATGTTCGACCCGCACAAAGCCCAAGAAGCTA
>CAYZFW010000269.1:0-4792 GCA_964477615.1 uncultured Phycisphaeraceae bacterium
CGCGAAGGCGGCGCGGATCGGGTTGTTCGAGCTCGCCGAGGGTGGGACGATTTTCCTGGATGAGATCGGGGAACTGCCTCTGGACATGCAGGCGAAACTGCTGCTGGTGGTGGAGAAGGGCGTGTTCCGGCGTATCGGCGGCGAGAAGGAACGCTCGGCCCGCGCCCGCGTGGTCGCGGCGACCAATCTGAACCTGGAGCAGCGTGTGAAGGAAGGGCGGTTCCGCCAGGACCTGCTGTACCGTCTCAATGCGCTAACGGTGAACATCCCGCCGCTGCGTGAGCGCGGCGGCGACGCGGCGCTGATTGCACGCGGCGTGCTGGAGCGGCTCTCCAAGCAGAGCGGCAAGGGCACGCTGAAGTTTGACGCGGGCGCGGAAGCGGCGATCAACGCGGCGCACTGGCCCGGGAACGTCCGGGAACTGATCAACACCGTGAAGCGGGCCACGATCCTGTGCGAGCCGCCGGCGGTGACCACAGAGGACCTGGGCCTGACGCCTGCGTCCACGGTGACCGTTTCTGACATCGAAAGCAGCGGCACCGGCGGATACCGGCCAACCGAGTCGGTCAACGGCATCCCGCTGGTCAACGGACGCTTGCCTTCGATCGATGAAATGGAGACGATGCTGATTGTCCAGGCGCTCCGCCAGGCGCACGGGAACGTCTCGATGGCGGCGAAGCTGATCGGGCTGAACCGTGGGGCGCTGCGCTACCGCATTGAACGGCTGAACCTCGAGTCCGCGGTGGAGGAATCGTCTTCTTGATCCGGGGCGTGACCATCATCCCGATGTGTGTTCTGGCGGCCGCGGGGGCGGTGCGCGCGGACGGCGACCCGGAGATGCCCCCGATGCCGATGGTGGTCGTCGACGGCGCGAACGATGCGCGCCTGCTGCGAACGGACCTGGGTGCCGATGGACCGGTGAACCCGCCGGTAAGCTGCGGGCGTCCGGGGAACTTTCCCGATGTGCTGAGCGTGACGTGGGGCGGATGGAGTCTGCAGTGGAACGGCTCGACCACACCCGATCCGTACAAAGGGCAGTACACGAACTCGGGGTCGGCGTCGTTGGTGCGGATCGACGTGGTGTTCAACGGGCTGGTGTGCCCGCCGGGGCCGATTGACGATGCGAAGTTCTACAACCCGTACCTGTTCGGGAACAGCCCGCTGTACGGGTCGCTGGACATCGACATGGACGCACGTCGCGACACCGGGGGCGAACTCGGCGGGGCGGCGCAGTCGCACTACCTGGCGCTGGCGGGGCGGTTCGGGGAGTTGCCGCTTTCGCCTGATCTTTCGCGCGTGCCCTTTTCCACGGCGCAGCTGGATTCGAGCTTTGCCACCGCGCCGCAGTTCGAGCGCACCGGCGCCGAGTTCAGTCTGACATTCTGCGGCTGCTTCACGCCGGAAGTTGTTGATACGGATGACGATTACGACGGCGTCTTCGGGCCGGGCGAGGAGTGGATCGTCCGCGGGCGGTTCTTCCGCCGGGCCGGGGGCTATCAGGCGGCCAGCGGGGCGTATGGCGGCTCGGAGCCGGGGCTGTACGACCCGCTCGTCAACGTGCGCTTCCGGCACTGCACGTACACCGAAACGACGACGGTGAGCATCGTCTACCCGCTGACACAGCAGGGCGCGGCGAAGCTGCGGTGCTGGTCGTGCTCCGCCCAGCCCCGCAACCTGGACGTCTCGGACGACACCAGCATCGACGAGGCCATGCACGACGTGTGCGAGGGGGCGATGGACCCGCTGCTGCCGGTGAACAATCCGAACACGTACACGCTGGCGAACGGCTGGAACACCATCGGGTCCACCGCCGCGCTGGACGTGCGGAAGTGGACCTTCCGCGGCACGTTCGCCACCGCCTATTCCGAGCCGCAGCCGGATGCTTCTCTGGTGTGGACGGATCTGGGCTTTGACGAGCGCTGCGGCGACTACACGGGTGACGGGGTGGTCAACGTGTTCGACCGCGCCGCGCTCACCGCGTTCGTGTGGTTCACCGACGGCACGGGGTTTGACTGCGACGGCATTCCGGGCGGGCGCGTGACGGTCTGCGATTTCGGGCCGGGGTTCTCGGCGTACGACCTCAACTACGACGGCGTTGTGGACCACCTCGACGCCGCGATGATCCCGCCGGTGCTTCTGGGGGATTTCAACGGGGACTGCGCCGTGAACACGCCGGACCTGGTGTTCTTCCTGGGCCGCTTCGGACGGCACTCGGGGGCCACGGTGCTCACGGGCGATCTCAACGGGGACGGGGCGGTCGACACCTTCGACCTGACACGGTTCCTGGGGCGCTTCGGCAGCAAGTGCAACTGATCTTGCGGGCTGGCCGCGCGGGTTGAGACACAGTTGCCTGTCGGGGCATCTCAGGCGAGCATGCACCGCGTGGAACCACAGCCAGACCCCGAGCGATTTGCCAACCTCCCTCCGCTGCTGCCGCACGTGCCGCTGGGTCCGATGCGGTTTGATCCGGGGATGCCGACCGAGGAAGCGGCGCGGCGTTTTCACGCGGCGATGGACCGGCGGCGATCGGTGCGGATGTTCTCGGATCGCCCTGTGTCACGCCAGACCATCGAGTGGTGCGTGCGCACCGGCGGCACCGCGCCGAGCGGGGCGCACAAGCAGCCGTGGCGGTTTGTGTGCGTGTCGAACGCGGCGATGAAGAGGAAGATCCGCGAGGCGGCGGAGGCCGAGGAACGCGAGTTCTACGCCCGCCGGGCGAGCCGCCAATGGCTGGAGGACCTCGCGCCGTTGGGCACGGATCCGAGCAAGCCGTTTCTCGAGATCGCGCCGTGGCTGATCGTTGTGTTCCAATTGGTGAAGACCGACCCGCCGGCGGGCTCGGCACCGGGTACGCCGGGCGGGATGGTGTACTACCGCGAGGAATCGGTGGGCATCGCGGTGGGGATGCTGCTGGCGGCGATCCACCACGCCGGGCTGGTGGCGCTGACGCACACGCCCAGCCCGATGGGGTTCCTGCGCGAGGTGCTGGGACGGCCCGAGCATGAGCGGGCGTTCGTGGTGATCCCCGTGGGGTACCCGGCCGAGGGGTGTGTCGTTCCTGATCTGAAGCGGAAACCGCTTGAGGAGATTGCGGTGGTTATGGAGTAGGGTAGAATGAACCGCTGGCAGGCTGCAATCCTCAGAGGCGATCCCGATTTGGAGAGAAACGTCATGGGCTGCAAGTCCCGAATGTCTCCACATTGCATACCTATCGCTACTGCGACCCTGCTCGTGAGTACCCTTGCTTCGAGCGCTTCCGCAGACATCCTGGAAGTTGGAGGCTCGGTGGTGCTTCGTGAACCTCCCTCCTCAATCCTGCTCAACGAATGGGAAAGCAGCGAGGAGATTCGATGCTGGTTTGAACGCCAAACCGTGCTCGAGAATGGGGTCACATTGGGCCACGTCGTTCCGGGCTACGTCGATACGGACACCCAACTCGTTGGCGGCCTGATCCCGCGCGGCTCGTTCATCCAGAGCCATATGGTTCGACTCGACCCGATCGCCAGTGGACCGGTCACGCTCGATGGATTTGTGCGATTCGACATGCCGATTCTCGGCGTGCTGATTGGAAGTCAGCTCGGTCCAACGGACAGCGTACTGAAGAAGCCGACCGTCACGTACAACGCCAACTCTTTCAGGGGATTGGAACTCGATGGACCGGCTGGCGAGAGTGATTCGTTCCAGATCTCGGAAGACCGGAGGAGGATCGATTTCGCCATGACCGTGGGCAACTGGACGGACGACATTCGGATCGTCACGTTCATTCCGCCAGCGTGCCTCGGCGACATCAACAACGATGGCGTGGTGAGCACTTCCGATCTCACTCTGTTCCTCTCGACGTTCGGCCAGGATGTGATTCCCGGTGTTGGCGGCGATCTGAATGGCGACGGGTCGATCACCACGGCCGACTTGACCAGATTCCTTGGTCGCTTCGGGCGTCCGTGCTGACTCGCAAGTTCGGCACTTGCGTCAGCGACGCGGCTTCACGCCAGCGCTGAACGTCAGCATCACCCCCACGACGATGCCCATCACGCTCAGGCCCGCGGCGGGCCAGGTCCATGACATCGCGGCCATGCCCTCGGTCACGACCTTGTCCTTGGCGCGGAAGAGCGTCGAGGGTGTGACCTGGATCATCGCGTCGTACTGCCAGAGGATTTCGCGGCGCTGCTCTTCGGTCAGGCCTTCGACGGGCTTGTCGTACGGCCCCGGCGCGACCACGCGCTCGATGCCCTTGTAGGTCGTCTCCCAGGTCTTGATGGACTGCTCGGGCGGGCCGTCGGGGAGGAACTCGGCGAAGCGGTACCGCCACTCACGACGGCGGACGAGGCCCCACGAGCCCTCGTCGTATCCCTCTGCGGGGTAGCGGGCGGCGGCGATGAGGCGGGGGCGGGTTTCGCCCTTGCGGATGGCCTCGATGACGTCCTGGTCGCTGCCGCCTTCGGAGGCGGCCATGGGGAGGAGTTTGAACCACTCCTCGTGCTTGAGCATGTTGGGGAGGCGGGGGTCGTAGCGCCCGCCGAACTCGAATCGGGCCTGCTGGCCGCGCCAGTGGACGACGAGGGCGGGCTTGACGTCCTTGGGGAAGTGGCCGGTTGCGTCGGGTCCGCCGGGCGTGCCCGGGGCGGGGTCGAGGGTGACCTCGCACTCGTGCCCGAGGAACTTGAACTTCTCGGCCTCGATGCGGGTGTTGAACCAGTAGTGCGGGCGGTTCTTGAGGGCGGGCCGATCCTTCAAGCGCTGGGCCATCGACCATGACGACACACCCAGGCCGAGGATGGACGCGATGGTGAGC
>CAYZFW010000270.1:0-4761 GCA_964477615.1 uncultured Phycisphaeraceae bacterium
ACTCGACCACTCGACCACTCGACCACTCGACCACTCGACCACTCGACCACTCGACTCGCTTGAACCGACCGCTTGCCAAACTCCGTGATCGTTCGCTGACCTGGCTGGGTGCCGTGCGCCTGCGGGCTTTTGTGCTGATCATCGGGCTGCCGCTGGCGGTGATGGGGGTTGCGTCGCTCGGGCCTGCGTGGCTGGCGTTGCCGCTGGTGGGTGTGACGGTCGCCGCGATCACGATGACGCTGGGGCGCGTGACGTCGAAACTCGGCGATCACGTGTGCTGGACCTGCGGGCACGACCTCTCGAAAGAACCCCAGGGCACCCACGGCGTGGCGTGCCCGGCGTGCGGCTCGCTTAACCAGCACAACCCGTTGTGGCGCAACGAGGTGGTCGCCCACGCGAGCGCGGCCGACGACCCATCGGGCGACATGGGTGCCGACGAAACGGAACAGGCCCGATCGATCGACCGGGCCTGAACGCTTGACCATGACTCAGAGATGTGGTGGTCGTCCCGAAAGGGCGGCGTTGCTCTTTCTTCACTGCAATCCCATGCTGGTCATGATCTGATGGACGAGGCTGGACTCGGCGGGCGCGGCGGTCGACGCGGCGCCGCGGGTGCCGGATGCGGCGCCCGTCGGCCCGTACTGAATGTTCCGGTCATCAGGGAACCGCTCGCCGGTCCAGACGATGGACCGTGATTGGATCTGCTTTGCCGGCTTCTTCGGCGTCTTGACCTTCTTGGGCTTGGTCGACTTTGTGACGGTGAGTTCCTTGGGCGGCTGAGATTCCGAGACGGCGTAGATGTCGTAGACATCCGCCTCGCCCCACTCGGGGATGGTGATCTGAGCGCTGAGGCGCGACTTCACAAGAAGCGATGTCGTGGGGATGGGGGTCTTGACGGGCTTGGCGCCGGCAACGATCTCAGCGGGGCCGTCGAGGGTGGCGCGGACCACCACGGGCTGGGTCTTGCCGTCACGCATGCCCGGGAGGTTGTTGAACGTCACGCCGACAATGAAGGAAGGTCCGACCGGGCGCTCGCCGCGCTGGACGGTGAGGCGTCCGAGGAAGACGGTGTCGGGCCCGAGCGGGCCGGGGACGCTGTGGCTGGGGCCGTAGCTGCCGTAGGGGTTGGCAACGGGGTCGACGACCGTGACTGGGAAGTTGTAGCGAACGCCGGCGAGTTCGGTGGCACCGCCGGATTCACCCGAGACGGCGTTCTTGAACTGCGTGTAGATGAAGTTCGCGGGCGGGTTGGCGGCTTCGGTCAGCGTGGTGGGCGCTCCGCCCATGGCGATGTAACTGGAGAACTCGGCGAGCGGGAACTGGGCGACCGTCTCGCGCGATGGAGGCAGGCCCAGCGGCGTGACCATCTGCGGGGCGCGGTAGAACGCGCCGGCGCTGGGGGTCACGGGCGCGCCGAGGGTGCCAGCCCCGCCGCCGTTGTCGACGGTGAGGAGGGTGAACTGCGCGGAAAACGACGGCGCGGCGAGCAGCGGGAGAATGCCCGCCGCGACCGTCAGGATGGAGCGGAAGCGGACGGGCGAGTTGAGGTTGCGCATGGTGAGTCTCCGATTCCGAAGTCGGGTTCGGGAGGAACAGCGGGCCGCGGTGGCCCTTCGAGGACCGGCTGAGAGAGCAGCCGCCTGACACAGAGTTAGACGGTGGCGGGTTCCGGCGGTTCCCTGTCCCGGGGCGGAGAATTTTGATCGGGTTCTGATCGGTCAAGGCGACCGCCGCGCGACGCTACGCTTCATGCCAGGCGCTGTCAGTGAGACAAGCCAGCCCACGGCGGCGCGACGAGGCGTCGAACTTCTGGAAGGCCCCCCAATGCACGTTCCCCCTGAGAACCTCCGTCCCGCCACGCGGGTGATCCATGCGAACCAGCACGTTGAGCCGGTGACGGGGGCGGTGATGCCGCCGATCTTCCTGAGTTCGACGTACGCGCAGGAGTCGCCGGGGGTTCACAAGGGGTTCGAGTACTCGCGCTCGCACAACCCGACGCGGTACGCGTTTGAGCGGATGATCGCCGGTCTTGAAGGATCGCCCATCACTGAGGAGCAGGACCCCTCGTGCGGCGGGTTCGCGTTCTCGTCGGGTCTGGCGGCGATGGCGACGGCGCTGGAGCTGTGCGACGCCGGGGCGCATGTGATTTCGATGGACGACGTATACGGCGGGACGAACCGGCAGTTCTCGCGGGTGCGGGCAAGGTCGCAGGGGCTGAGGGTGTCGTACGTCGATCTCACCGACACGCACAAGTTCGAGGCGGCAATGAAGCCCGACACGGCGATGGTGTGGATCGAGACGCCGACGAACCCGACGCTGAAGCTGGTGGACCTCGCGGCGATCTCGAAGATCGCGCACCGCGTGAACCCCAAGTGCATCGTGGTGTGCGACAACACGTTCGCCAGCCCGATCAATCAGCGTCCGCTCGACCACGGCTGCGACATGGTACTGCACTCGTGCACGAAGTACCTGAATGGCCACTCCGACTGCGTGGCGGGCGTGCTGGTGGTGAAGGACCTTGAACTGTGCAAGCGGGTGCGGTTCTTGCAGAACGCTGTGGGGAGCGTGCTGGGGCCGTTCGATTCGTACCTCGTGCTGCGGGGGATCAAGACGCTGGACGTGCGGATGCAGCGGCATAACGAGAGCGGCATGAAGGTGGCGAAGTGGCTGGAGCAGCACAAGGGCGTCGAGCGCGTGGTGTACCCGGCGCTGGCGAGCCACCCGCAGCACGCGATTTATCAGAAGCAGATGCTGGGCGCGAGCGGGATGATCACGTTCTTCATCAAGGGCGGGCTTGATGAGGCGAGGCGGTTCCTGGAGAACTGCCGCGTGTTCGCCCTGGCGGAGAGCCTGGGCGGCGTTGAATCGCTGGTGGACCACCCGGCGATCATGACGCACGCGAGCGTGCCCCCCGAGCAGCGTGCGGCGCTGGGGATCTCGGATTCGCTGATCCGACTGAGTGTGGGCATCGAGGACGTGCGGGATATTCTGGATGATCTGGAGCGGGCGATGAAGGCGGCGGTGCCTGGGGCGGCGGCTCCGGTGATGGCGAGGGTGTGAGCAACGCACTGCGGATCATCGATGCCAATGCGAACCGCGCGCGGGAGGCCCTGCGGGTGATGGAGGACGCCGCGCGGTTTGTGCTGGGGGATGAGGTGTTGTGCGGGCGGATCAAGGCGGCGCGGCATGGGCTTGCGGCGGCGCTCGGTGAGGTCGGTGGTGCGGATGCGCTCGCGTGGCGGGATACGTCGGGGGATGTCGGGACCGCCGTCGCGGGCGCGGGGGAGTACCGACGCGAGGGGATTCGTGATGTGGTGGTCGCGGCGGGGAAGCGGCTCAGCGAGGCGCTGCGGAGCATCGAGGAGTACGCGAAGGTGATCGAGGGGGCGCGGCATGGCCGCGGGTCGGAGCCGACGGCCCTGGGCAGCCGGCGCGTCGAGGCGCTGCGTTACCTCGGCTACGACATCGAGCGCGATCTTGTGCTGGCGATGGGGACAGGGAAGAGTGTGCGATGGCGGCTGTGCGTCATCGTCACCGAGTCGCTGTGTGTGCATCACCCGTGGCTGGAGGTCGCTCGGCGTGCGGTGCTCGGTGGGGCTGATTGCATCCAACTGCGCGAGAAGGGGATGGACGCGCGGGAGTTGCTTGCGCGGGCGCGGGCACTGGTGGAGATGGTGCGGGGCACCAGTGTCCGCAACTGCCGTGTCATCATCAACGACCGGCCCGACATCGCGCTGCTCAGCGGGGCCGACGGCGTCCACCTGGGGCAGACCGACCTGGGCGTCCGCGACGCACGGCGCATCGTCGGGATGGAGATGCTCATCGGCGTCTCGACCGAGCGGATCGAGCAGGCACGGGCGGCGCTCGCGGACGGGGCGGATTGCCTGGGTGTGGGGCCGATGTTCCCAACGATGACGAAGGACAAGCCGCGGATCGCGGGGCCGGGGTACCTGCGGGAGGTGATCGCGCACGAGCCGCACCTGCCGGCGTGCCTGGCCATCGGTGGGATCACGGTGGAGCGTGCGGCGGCGCTGCGCGCCGAGGTGCCGGGCTTTGGTGAGCGGTGGGGGGTGGCGGTGTCTTCGGCGGTGTGCGGGGCTGTGGAGCCGGAGGGGGTGTGCCGTGCGCTCGTCGGTGACGGCTCGATCACCTGATCATTTCCGACCGAGCAGGAACCACAGAATCATGCCCAGGATGGGCAGCAGCAGGATGATCAGGATCCACAGCACTTTCTTGCCGGTGGACATGCTGCTGGTGAGCACGCCGTAGATGGCGACGATGTCGAGGGCGAGGATGAGTGCGCTGATGAGGCCGGTGACCATACGGAGATGATACCGAGTTCTCATCGACCCGCGGTGGGATCTTCCGCTCGCTCCAGCAGCAGGTGCAGCAGGTTGTCGGTGAAGACCGGATCGGCGGTGAGGCCGATGTGGTTCTGCGGCAGGAAGCGCACGCTGTTGAACCCGATGGGCGAGCGGAGGCGTGGGGACCACTGTCCGTCTTGGCGTTCGTCCAGTAGTGCGCTGGCGCGGGTGACGGTCTGATCGCCGGGGGATGTTGCCGACACGCGCAGGCGTCCGGTCCTGGCATCCGCGATGACCTGCGACGGGGTCGGCTCGGCATCGCCCGCGAAGAGGTGGAACTCGAGGCCGCGCGGCGGCGAGGCGGGGGTGTCGAGAGCGCGGTGCAACTGCTCGGCGCGGCGGAGGCAACGACCGAGGTGGTCGAGGGCGATGCGGCGGCGCTCGTCCGGGCTCTTTT
>CAYZFW010000271.1:0-4748 GCA_964477615.1 uncultured Phycisphaeraceae bacterium
CGGCGTCGCTCCTGGGCAGCCTGCACTGCGCGGGGATGTGCGGCGCCTTCGTCGCGTTCGCCGTCACGGGCGGGGCGCCGGACGCCGCGACGCAGGCGCGGCTGCACGCCGCGTACAACATCGGGCGGCTGGTGGTGTACGTGATGCTGGGAACGGCGGCCGGGACGCTTGGGGCGGCGCTCGATCTTGCTGGAGCGCTGGTCGGACTGCAGCAGATGGCGGCGGTCTCGGCGGGGGCGCTGATGATCGCGGCGGGTGTGCTGACGATCCTGCGGCTGCGAGGAGTGCGTCTTCCGGCTCCCGGTGTGCCCAAGCGCTTCGAGCGATGGCTCACGTCGGGGCATCGATTCGCGGCGCATCAGACGCCGATGCTGCGGGCGGCGTCAATCGGTCTGCTGACCACGCTGCTGCCGTGCGGGTGGCTGTACGCGTTTGTCATCACGGCGGCGGGGACGGCCGACCCCCTGCGGGGCGGGGTGACGATGGCGGTGTTCTGGCTGGGCACGCTGCCGATGCTGATCGCGGTTGGCGCGGCGGCTCGGCGTGCCGCGGGGGCGCTGGGGTCAAAGCTGCCGGTGGTGACAGCGGCGGCGGTGATTGTTGTGGGCGTGGTGACGGTGGTGGACCGCGCGGGGATCGTGAGCCTCACACCCGCGATGCTGAACGACGCCGATGCGGCGCTCAACGTCGCCGACGGCGGACTCGGTGCTGGAGGGCCGCGTTGCCATGAACGCCCTTGATACCTCCATGATGGGCGTGGGCCCGGCTGCAAAGGTGGCGTGCACGCACTGCGGGCTGGATGTCCCCGCGGGGCTGGTGGAGCGCCACGCCGCGGAGCAGTTCTGCTGCCACGGCTGCCGCACGGCGTATTCGGTGATCCACGCGGGTGGGCTGGCGAAGTTCTATGAACTGGCCGGGCGGGAGGGCACGCGGGCCAACCGGGCGGAAGAGTCGGCCAAGGGGTTCGAGCACTTTGATGACGCGGCGTTCGCGGCGCTGTACTGCACGAGGGTGGGCGACGGCGTGACGACGGCGACGCTGCGTGTCGAGGGGATTCACTGCGCGGCGTGCGTGTGGCTGTTGGAACGACTGCCGCTGGCTTCGCCGGGGGTGGGGCCGACTTCGAGCCGCGTGAACATGCGTCAGCGGCTGCTGACGCTGACGTGGGACCCGCGGGTGACGCGGCTTTCGGCGGTCGCGCGGCTGTGCGCGACGCTGGGGTACCCGCTGCACCCGCCGCGGGGGCTGTCGGTCGATGCGGCGCGCCGGAAGGAGTCGCGGTCGCAGCTCATCCGGATCGGGATCGCGGGGGCGATCCTGGGGAACGTGATGCTGGTGACGCTGGCGCTGTTCGCGGGCGAGGCGGACGCGCCGATGGCGATGGACTCGGCGATGCACTCGTTCTTCCGGCGCGTGAGCATGGGGCTGAGCCTGGTGTCGCTGGCGTGGCCTGGATCGGTGTTCTTCCGTGGGGCTTGGGCGGCGTGGAAGACGCGGACGCCGAGCATGGACGTGCCGATCGCCGTGGGGCTGGCGCTGGGTGCGGCGTGGGGGACGGTGAACGCGCTGCGGGGCACGGGGCAGGTGTACTTCGACACCATCTGCACGCTGGTGTTCCTGCTGCTGGTGGGGCGGTGGATTCAGTTCACGCAGCAGCGGCGTGCGGCGGACGCGGTGGAGATGCTCTTTGCCCTGACTCCCTCGACGGCCCGGCTTGTGGAGGGCGACTCGGTGCGCGAGGTGCCCGTCGAGAGTCTCTCGACCGAGGCCCACGGGTGCATCGTGGAGGTCGAGGCGGGCGGGACTGTGCCGGTGGACGGGCGGATCGTGCGGGGGGATTCGGAGATCGACCTCTCGCTGCTGAGCGGAGAGTCCCGCGCGGTGCGGGTGCGGGTGGGCGACCGCGTGAGCGCCGGGGCGCTGAACCTCTCAGCGCCGATCCGCGTCGAAGTGGAGGCCGCGGGGGAGGCGACACGGGTCGGGCAACTGATGAAGCTGGTGGAGGACGCGGCCCAGCGCCGCGCTCCGATCGTTCGTCTTGCCGACCGGCTTTCGGCGGTGTTCGTGCCGGTGGTTCTGGTGCTCGCTGCGGGGACGGGCGTCGTGTGGGCGATCATCCGGCCTGAGACGGCGGTGGACCACGCGGCGGCGCTGCTGATCACGACGTGCCCGTGCGCCTTGGGATTGGCGACGCCGCTGGCGGTGATCGTCGCGATTGGGCGGGCTGCGGGGCGGGGGATCCTGATCAAGGGAGGCGACACGCTTGAGGCGCTGGCGGCGCGGCGCGGGGTGATGCTGATCGACAAGACCGGCACGCTCACGCTCGGCGGCGTGCGCGTGGTGCGGTCGTCGTTTCCGGATGAACTTGCACAAGCGGCGGCCGCGCTCGAGCGCGGGATCGTTCACCCGGTGGCGCGGGCGATCGCTACTCTGGCCACCGACGCGGCGGTGCTGCCCGTCGCCACGGACGTCCGCCACACCGTAGGGCGTGGGGTGGTCGGCGTGGTGTGCGGGCGGCGCGCTGTGGTTGGCTCGGTGGGGTTCGTGCGCGAGACGCTGGGGTTCATCGATAAGGCGGCGCTGCGCGAGGCCGACGAGGCCGCGGCGGAGGGCTTTTCGCCGGTGGTGGCGGCGTTCGAGGGCGGCGAATGCGGCGTGCTTTGGCTTGGTGACAGCGTGCGCGAGGACTCGCGCGTGTGTGTGCGTCGGCTCGTGGATTCGGGCTGGGACGTGCGGATCGTTTCGGGCGACGACCCGCGCATCGTTGCGCGTGTGGCGGCGGAAGTCGACCTCGATCCCGCATCGTGCCTGGGCGGCGTTTCACCCGAGGGAAAGCTCGATGTCGTGCGCCGCTGGCGTGCCGAGGATCCGAACCGCAGCGTGGTGATGGTGGGCGACGGCGTGAACGACGCCGCGGCGCTGTCGGGGGCGACCGTCGGCGTCGCGGTCCACGGCTCGGCGGAAGCGAGTCTTGCGGCGGCGGATGTGTTCCTGTCGCGCCCGGGGCTGTCGGGTTTAGTTGAGTTGGTCGAAGGCTCGCGCCGGACGGTGGGCGTGATCAAGCGGAACATGGCGGCGTCGCTCCTGTACAACGCGGCGTTCATCGCGATGGCGATGGGCGGGGTGCTGACGCCGCTGATCGCCGCGGTGGTGATGCCGTTCAGTTCGCTGACGGTGGTGCTGCTGTCGGTGCGGGGGCGGACGTTTGCGCGGAACGGTGCCGGGACGAAGAAGGGAGGCGGGTGATGTCGGTGGTGTACCTGCTGGTGGTGCTGGCGCTGATCCTCGTGGCCGCGGCGGTGTGGGCGTTTGCGTGGGCGGTGAAGCGCGGGGAGATGGACGACCTTGAGACACCAGCGGTTCGGGTGGTGTTTGATGAAGAGCCGGTGCGCGGGACGACTGCACCCGAGCGGACGGGGCGCGGCGCGTCGTCCTAGCATCCGGTCCTGAGAGCGCGACACGAAAGGTGAGAACCGATGTCCGCTTCTTCTGTTGATCCGCAGCGCACCGCAAGCCAAGAGCCCGCGATCCTCCGCCGCCGAACCTACGCGAACATCGCGGAGGTGGTGGGGAACACGTCGCTCATCAGATTGGACCCCGGCTGGGCAACTGCCAACGGCGTGCCCGGCAGCGGCGACGCCGAGGTGTACCTCAAAATGGAGTGCGACAACCCGATGTCCTCGGTGAAGGACCGCATCGGGCGGGCGATGATTGACGACGCGGAGGCCCGCGGCGCGCTGGTGCGGGGCGAGCCGGGACGCCCGAACTGGATCATCGAACCGACGAGCGGGAACACGGGGATCGCTTTGGCGTTCATCGCCGCGGCGCGGGGTTACCGGCTGACGCTGGTGATGCCCGAGACGATGAGCCTGGAACGCCGAGCGATGCTGCGGCACCTCGGAGCGGAGTTGGAACTGACGCCGGCGGACACGGGCATGCGTGGCGCGGTGGAGCGTGCGGCGGCGCTGTACCAAGAGGCGCGGGCCCGCGCCGACGTGCGCGTGTTCATGCCGCAGCAGTTTGAAAACCCCGCCAATCCGCGGGCGCACGAGCAGACGACGGGGCCGGAGATCTGGGCCGATCTTGACGGGCGCGTTGACGCCATCGTCTCGGGCGTGGGCACGGGCGGGACGATCACGGGCGTCACGCGGTTCATCCGCGCCGCGGGGCGGAACCCTGCGTTTGCGGCCGTCGCGGTGGAGCCGGAACTCAGCCCGGTGATCTCCGGCGGGGCACCGGGGCGGCACAAGATCCAGGGGATCGGCGCCGGGTTTGTTCCCGCGAACCTCGACCGCACGCTGGTGGACGATGTGGTCCGCGTCCGCGACGAGGACGCGCTGGCCACCGCGCGGGCGCTCGCCCGCGGCACGGGGATGATGGGCGGCATCTCAACCGGCGCCAACGTGTGGGCAGCGCTCCGCGTCGCGGCACGGCCCGAGTTCAAGGGCAAGCGCATCGTCACAATCTGCTGCTCATTCGCGGAGCGGTACCTCAGCACGGCGCTGTTCGAGGGGGAAGTGGGGTAAAGACTCCTCGATCCCAAGGACCGGAGCACCGAAGTCCGACCTCAGAAGGTCGGACTTCGGTGGCACGGCGTTCGGCGCTTTGAAGCGGGTTACGTGTTCAGCCCACCGTCTCGGCCTTCACGCGGCGGCTCATCAGCCTTGCGATGGCGTCGATGGGGTCGAGGCCTACGTACAGCACGGCGTGGACGGCGTGGGTGATGGGCATCTCGACGCCGAGCTTCT
>CAYZFW010000272.1:0-4746 GCA_964477615.1 uncultured Phycisphaeraceae bacterium
GAACAGGTTCTGCACGAACCCCATTTCCGAAGGATCAGGCCCCAGCAGAACCTCGGCGTCGGCGATCATCTGCGCGTCGCGCGCCGAAATGCCCTTCATGTTCTTCAGGTCGGCCTTGATTGACTGGGACATCGCTGGGGACTCCTCGCCATCGCAAGCCCTGGATCAGAGCAACGCGGGCGGTGGGGAAACCGGACGCAACACACCGGGAACGAGCCGAACTCGGCGTCGATCCCGCCACGAAACCCTCCTCGACCTCTCACAGACCGCGCCGGGAGGGGTCAGGCGGGATCATATCCATGCAAACACGATCAAACGGTTGGGAAAGAGGGTCCGTCCCCGGCCGTCCGCTGCCTCGCCGCGACTTCCCACCAGGCGCGTGTCCACCTCGGACCCTCCTGCGCGCCCGGCCTGATGGTCCGACAATTACAGCAGGCAGCCCCCGGGTTCTCACGAAGGAAAAGCGTTTCACCCGCTCGGAACCGACGCCAATTCACACCTTCACGATCGACTGGAACTCGGTGTACCGCTTCGAGACCTCGGCCTTGCTCAGCGTCGCCAGTCGGTCGAGGCTGAAGGACTCGATGGTGAACGATGCGATGACCGTGCCGTGGGCCAGCGCCTGCTGCACCGCCGGAAGGTCGATCCGCCCGTCTTTCGTGTGGCTCGCGGCGAGGTGTCCCATCATGCCGCCCGCGAACGAATCGCCCGCGCCGGTGGGATCGACGACCTTCTCGCACGGGTACGCCGGCAGGGCGGCCAGCCCGTCGCGGTGTACCAGCACGCAGCCGTGCTCGCCCTTCTTGATCACGACAAACTTCGGCCCCATGTCCAGGATCGCCTTCCCGGCGGTGAAGGGGTTGCGCTTGCCGGTGAGCATCCGCGCCTCCTCGTCGTTCACCACCAGCCCGTCGATCTTCTTCAGCAGCCCGAGCAGCTCCGTCCGCGTCGTATCGATCCACAGGTTCATCGTGTCCGCCACAGCGATCACCCGCTGCGGGAAACTCTCCAGCATCGCCACCTGCACCATCGGGTGGCTGTTGGCGAGGAAGACGAACTTCGAGTCGGCGTACTTCGCCGGCGGCGTCGGGGGCTTCTCCACCAGCACGCCGAGCTCGGTGAACAGCGTCTCGCGCTGGTTCATGTCGTCGAAGTACTTCCCGCCCCAGCGGAAGGTCCTCGACCCCTTGCGGATCTCCAGCCCGTCGACGTCGACGTTTGGGAACCTGCGGAACACCGCCTGGTAGTCCTCATGGAAGTCCTCCCCCGCTGCGGCGACCAGCCGCACCTTGGTGAAGAACGACGCGGCGGCGGCGAAATAGGTGCACGACCCGCCGAGCACCTTCTCCGCCGAGGCGGTGGTGGTGTGAACGGTGTCGATGCCGATGGTTCCGGTGACGATGAGGGACATGCGTTTCGTTCTCGTCGAAGGGCGCGGCCAAGCAGTGGAAGCGACAAACCGCGCGGGTGATCCTGAAACAAAGAAAACCCCGCCGAATGAGCGGGGTTCCTTGCGAACGAGGCGGACGGGACTCGAACCCGCAACCACCGGATCGACAGTCCGGTACTCTAACCAATTGAGCTACCGCCCCAAGGTCATTGGGCCACCATCGCCTTCGTCGCCGGAGGCTTTGGGGGGAGGAGAGTGTAGCCCGAACCGGGCGGGTGTCAAGGCGAAGGGATCGGGTCGGAACTGGGCATTCCCGTGCCACCGAAGTCGATGTCCTCACCGACTTCGGTGCTCCGACTGCCGTGACGCACCGCCGATTCACCGCCGACGGCGAAGCCCCGCCAGCCCAAGCATCGCCAGTGTCCCCGCCGCGCCCGGCGACGGGATCGCCGTGACCACCAGTGTCATGAACGTACCGCTGTACTGCGCCTCGAAAGAGACCCCGGTGTTGCCCAGGAGCGTGTTCACGCCGGAGAACGAGCCGCTGCGGCTGGCGTAGTTCATGACGCGGAACGAGTCACCGATGCTGGGGAGGTACCCGGGGGCGAGACCGACCTCGACGACGCCCGCGAGCGCCGCCGCACCGGTCACCGTGAGTACGTCGAACGAGCCGTTGCCCAGACCCGCGAGGTTGACACGCAGCGCCCCCAGCGCGTCCTGCGTGAGATTCCCCTGGATGGTCAAGGCCCCGATGCTCGCGGCGTCGTTGCTGTCGAAGCCCACGCCGGGGTCGACGTTGCCCGCGTTCCGCAGGCCCGTTGCGCCGAGAGCGACCACGTTCAACGCCGCGCTCCCCTGCACCGAGCCTTCGTTCTGGTTGGTGAAGGTCGCGCCGGTGATGGTGAGCGCGCTGCCCGAGAGGCGGAGAGTGCCGCCGTTGTTCAGGTGGTTCGCGCCGCCGACGCCCCACGACGACGACGCTTCATTCACAATCAACCCCGAGTTCAGCATCACGGCGGAGACCGCCCGCTGGCCGCCCGCGCCCGGCAGGATGTTGATCCGCCCCGTGTTGGTCCACACGCCCGTGCCGCCGACGCTGACGTTTGAGGTGGCGAAAGCCGTCGACGTGATCTCAACCGTACCCGCGTTGGTGAACGCCGAGTCCGCGGCGATGCTGGTGTTGAACGAAGGCTCGCCGCGCACCAGCACCGTGGTCGTCGCCGGCACGTCGCCGGCCCAGGTGCCGCTGCCGCGCTGCACAACGGTGCCCGTGCCCGCCGCGCCGTGGACAAGCCGCCCGCTGGTGACGCGGACGGTGCCCGCACCGGAGATCGTCCCGCCGTCGAAGACGAATGTCGAGCCCGAGTTGTCCAGCACGCCGCCGGCGCCGACATCGAGCGAGCCCGCCGCCTGCGTGAACCGCTGCCCGTTGCCGTTGATCAGGAGGCTCCGCCCGGGGGAAATCTGGAACAGGCCGCTGTTCGAGTGAATCCGCGACGAGCCGGAGAACACCACGTCCGCATCAACCGAGACGTTGCCGGTGATCGAGCTCTGGAAGTTCCAGTCATACTGACGCTGCCCACCCGAACCGGTCATGAAGTCGATCTGCCCGGCGTTACTCAGCGTGCCCCCGCCGCTGATCGACATGTTGCTGGTTGCAAAGACCGTCGAAGTGAACTGGAGGATGCCAGAGTTCGTGAATGAATCGTCGGCGGTGACGCTGGTGTTGAACGAAGGCTCGCCCCGTACCACCACCCTCGTTCCGACGCCGATGTTTCCCGCCATGCTCGACGTGCCACGCACCACCGCGGTGCCCTGCGTGGCGTTCGGGCCCAACGACAGCCGTCCGCTGGTGGTCCGGGCCGTGCCCGCGCCGGTGATCGAGCCGCCGTTGAGGTGCAGCGTCGAGCCCGACGCATCAACCACGCCGCCGGCACCGATGTCGAGCGTGCCGCCCAGCAGCGAGAAGGTCTGCCCGTTGCCGTTGATCAGGAGTGATCGCCCGTCCGCCACGCCGAACGACCCGCTGCTGGAATGCGTGCGGCCCGTTCCCGCGAACACGGCGTCGGCCCCGATGCTCACCGTGCCCGCCGCGTCATTCACGAGGTTCCAGTCGTACTGCCGCTGCCCGCCCGCGCCCGCCAAAATGCTGAGAGAGCCGGTGTTGGTCAGCGTGCCAGCGCCGCTGATGCCCATGTTGCTCGTGGCATTCACCAGAGACGTGAACGTCAGGCCGCCCGCGTTGGTGAACGAGTTGTCGGCGGTGACGCTCGTGTTGAACGAGGGCTCGCCGCGGACGATCACGTTCAGCCCCGACGCGATGCTGCCGCCCATGCTCGACGTGCCGCGGACCACCACCGTGCCGGCGGTTGCGTTGGGTCCCAGGGCCAGACGGCCGGAGGTGGTCCTGGCCGTGCCAATGCCGGTGATCGTGCCGCCGTTGAGTGTCAGCGTCGATCCCGACGCGTCGAGCACCGCGCCATCCCCGACCGTGAGCGTCCCGCCGAGCAGCGAGAAGTTCTGCCCGTTGCCGCTGATCGTCAGCGAACGTCCGCCCTCGATCATGAAAGCCCCGGCGGACGAGTGAGACCGGTTCGCCCCCGCGAACACCGCGTCGGCCCCGATGGTCACGGTGCCGGTCGCCGAGTTCACGAGGTTCCAGTCGTACTGCCGCTGCCCGCCCGCCCCGGCGAGGCTGCGCGCCGACCCGTTGTTGGTCAGCGTGCCGCCGTTGCCCACCGACATGTTGCTCGTCGCATTTGCAAGCGACGTGAACGTGAGCGTGCCCGCGTTCGAGAACGAGTTGTCGGCGGCGATGCTGGTATTAAACCCCGGCTCGCCCCGCACCAGCACGCTCTGCCCCGACTTGATGTTCCCGGTCATCGTGCCTGTGCCGCGGGTGACGATGGTGCCCGAGCCGCCGTTGCCCATGATGAGCCGCCCGCTGGTGACGCGCGCGGTGCCGTCACCGGTGATGGTCCCGCCGTTGAAGTGGAATGTGGCACCCACGACGTCGAGCAGACCGTCAACGTCCAGCGTGCCGTTGGTGACGGTGAACGTCTGGCTGTTCCCGTTGACCGTCAGCGTGCGCCCGGTGGCGATATGGAACTGCCCCGCCGTGGTGTGCTGACGGCTCGGGCCGGCGAACACCGTGTCGGCATCGACTTCGACGGTGCCCATGGCCTGGTTCGAGAGGTTCCAGTCGTACTGCCGCTGCCCGCCCGCGCCCGCGAGGATGTTCAGGTTGCCGAAGTTCGAGAGGGTGCCGCTGCCGCCGACGCTCATGTTTGCGGTCGCGTTCGCGAGCGAGGTGAACGTCAGCGTGCCGACGTTCGAGAACGCCCCGTCGGTGACGA
>CAYZFW010000273.1:0-4745 GCA_964477615.1 uncultured Phycisphaeraceae bacterium
CCACCACAGCAGGCCGCAAAGACCCTGAAGCACAAGGTAATTGGAAGCCGAGACGCGGGTGATGGTGTTCCACGATGGGTCGTGGATTCCGTTGGACACGGAGTGAGTGTAGAGCCGCGCGGGTCGGATTCGTGCCCGATCGGTGCGGGTTGCGTGCATAGCATTCCTGCTGTGATTCCCGAGTGTTCCACGCCAACCCGAGACCGCGACGCGACGGTGCCGTCCCCCATGGGCCTGACCCACGCGTCGTTCGTCGATGCCGTGGGCGGCACGCACGGCGGGGCGTGCAAGGCCGCGCTCGCGGCGTATTCCGCGTGGTTCCGGCGTGCGGATGCATCCGGGCTGAAGTCGCTGGGTTTGGGCGTGGTTCCGCCGATGCCGGTCAAGACCCTGACCACCGAGAGCCCCGAGGGCGATGTCATCAAGTTCCTTCTGGAAGTCCCAGGCCGCCCCGGCGAGCCCGCGCTCCAGACCGAATCCGTCGTCATCCCCATGAAGCGTCGGCACGAGACCACGCGGACGCTGTGCGTTTCCAGCCAGGTGGGGTGCGCCATGGGGTGCGTGTTCTGCGAGACGGCCCAGATGGGGCTGATCCGGTCGTTGACGGTTGCCGAGATCGTGGCCCAGTGGTTTGCAGCGACGCACGCGCTGGGGCACCCCATCAAGAACATCGTGTTCATGGGGATGGGCGAGCCGCTGGACAATCTCGATGGTGTGATCGGTGCGGTCGAGGTGCTGACTGACCATTACGGTCCGGCGGTGCCGATGAGCGGGATCACCATCTCGACGGTGGGGCGCATCGACGGGCTGATGAAGCTGCGCGAGGCGGTGCAGCGTCCGGGGTGGAAGCAGCTTAACCTCGCGGTGAGCGTGAACGCGCCGAACGACGAGATCCGGTCGCGCATCATGCCGGTGAACCGGGCGATGCCGCTGGGGGAACTGGTGCCGATTCTCGAAACGTGGCCACGGCGGAAGAGCGGGGCGATCTGCTGCGAGTACGTGCTGATCCCCGGCGTGAACGACGCGACGGAACACGCCGACGAACTGTGCCGGCTGCTGAAGGACGTGCGGTGCTGCGTGAACGTGATCCCGTACAACCCGCGCCGCGGCTCGCCGTGGGAAGCACCGAGCGAGGAGACGGTGGAACGGTTCCTGCGCGATCTTGAAGACCGCGGTCAATTCTGCAAGCGGCGGCGGACCAAGGGGCGGGACACGATGGCCGCGTGCGGGCAGCTGGGGAACGAGCAGATCCGCCAGCGGAAGTTTGTCGGGGTGACGCTGGCGGGGGCTGAGTGATCCGGGCGGGTTCGTCCGAGGGAGATCGTTTGAGCTGCTGGTGACGTGTTGGCGCTCGACCCGGGCCATCGCTCCAGAGCGAGCGACGGCCCGGATCGGGTACACCACCGCGCAACGTTCAGCACTTGCACGCCCGATAACACCGAACCGATAAACACATTCTCTTGTGGCGCGAGGATTGCGTTGTTTTCGGGCACCGGTGCTCATGTCGCCCCGGTGGCCGCTCCGATGCTGGATGTGTCGGCGGGCCCGGTTCCCGGACCATTCTGAATGGTCGCAAACCGGTGCCCCCGAATCCCGCACGGATGCGCGGAGATTTGATTCACACGCGCTACGACGCAAGGAGACGCGATCATGAAGATCAATTCCAACACCCAGGCGAACTCGCTCCAGGGCCTCTCGTCGCAGTTCCTGCGTCTGCAGAAGCAGCGCCAGGCGGCCCGTGAGCAGACGGCCCAGAACACGCAGACCTTCGCGGCCCCGCGAGAGGCTCAGAAGATCGCGGTGACTGAGCCCAAGGCGCAGGTGGTGCCGGTGGCGCAAACGACGACCACCAAGAGCGCACCCGTTGCGCCCGCTGCCAGCGATACGGTGAGCCTGAGCGCAAGCGCGATCACGGCCCAAAAGGCGGCGGCCGCCCTGCCCGCCACGGGCGTGGCGGCGGAGACGGCCAAGGTGAAGCAGGCCGAGGCGGCGACAACGCCGACCGTCAGCACCGCCACGCAGACCTCGACCCCCGCGACGTTCACCCAGAAGGACGTTGAACTCTTCCAGAACTCCTTCGGTGCCGCCACAGGCGACGAGCGTTTCAACGCCACCTACGACCTCGACGGCAACGGCTCGATCAACACGCTTGATCTGGTCCGTCTGCTCGGCCGGATCGGCTGATTTTCGACGAACCGACCCCAATCTGATTCCCCGCCGCGGGCCGCTCGGTTGAACGGGCGGCCCGTGTGTTTTCGGGCGTTGGCGATTCGGGCGTCGGTTTCCGGGGTGGGTCGTGGGGGGTGGGCCAATGGCCAGCCCTTGCCTGTGCCCCGAAAGTGGCCTCTGGATTCGCCCCGGATTGTCCGCCGAAGCCCCCGCGTGGGATTACCTTTATGAGGACATGCGGCGCGTGTGCCCGCGTGTGTTTTCCCTTCCCAGCCGCGCCCGGCGGTTTCGACGCCGATGAGAACGTCGTGGAGGAGCATGTGATGAATCCGAGTCTTGCCCGAGTCGCCCGCCGCGGCGGGGTGTCCGTTGCCGTGTGTTCGATCCTGCTGGTCGCGGGGAGCGCCACGGCGCAGAACGCCATGGGCCCGATGCAGGACATGCCCGGCGTGATGCCCGCGCGGGCCGACATCGGCACCGCGGCCCTCAGCGACACCGGCATCTACATGCGGACGCGCGAGATCGACACGACCCGCACCCCCGCCTTCACGCGCGACTTCGCCCGCTCGCTCCAGCCCGTCCGCGGCAAGCGGTACCTCGTCCAGCTCAATGGCCCCGTGACCCAGGCCAAGCGCGACGAGCTCGCGGCGTCGGGCATCACCATCGCCGAGTACCTGCCCGTCAACACCTTCATCGCGACCATCGACGAGGTTGCCGCCCGCGGCGGTGCGCTCGCGAACGCGAAGAGTGTCCGCTCCATCGTCGAGTACGAGGCGGCGTGGAAGATCGACCCCGAGATCGGTGTCCGCCCCTACAAGACCATCGACCGCCAGATGCTGACCCAGCAGGGCCGCGTGGCGGTCATCATCACGCTGCACGTCGGTGAAGACTTGCAGCCGCTGGTGAACGAGGTGGCCAAGCTGAATGCGCCCGTCGTTCACTTCGCCGAGGAAGTCGGCGGGAACCAGACCCTTTCGGTGACGCTCGACAGCGGCGACGTGGCGACGCTCGCGGCCCTCGATTCGGTGCAGTTCATCGAGGACGCGTTCGAGAACACCGAGCGCAGCAACTACCAGGACAACTGGATCATCCAGTCGAACGTCGGCTCCCCGACGCCGCTGTTCCCGCTGTACGCCAACGGCATCCGCGGCCAGGGCCAGGTGCTCGGCCACCTCGACGGCAAGATCAACCAGCAGCACTGCTCGTTCCGCGACACGGTGGCCGTCGGCCCCACGCACCGCAAGATCCTCGCGTACAACACCACCGCGGGCTACGGGCAGCACGGAACGCACACCGCGGCGACCGCTGTGGGCTGGGACCCGACGTCCCCTGCGAACTCGAACGTGCAGGGCATCGCTCCCGACGCCAAAGTGGTCCACGCCCCCACGCCCAGCCAGACCGAGACGGGCACGCCGACGGCGCTGAACCTGCACTACTCGCAGGGCGCCCGTGTCCACACCAACTCGTGGGGCGACGACTCGACCAACGTCTACACCGGCCAGTGCCGCGGCATCGACAACCACGTGTACCTCAACGAGGACTCGCTGGTGGTCTTCGCCGTCACCAACACCTCGCTGATCAAGACACCCGAGAACGCCAAGAACTGCTTCGCCGTAAACCGCTCGACGTGGTCTCCCAACGGTGAGTCGATCTGCGGCACCACCTGTGCGGGCCCGACGCCCGACGGCCGCCGCAAGCCCGAGATCATGGCCCCCGGCTGCTCGCTCACGTCCGCGTCTGGCAGCGGAACTGTGTGCACCACGGCGTCGCTCACCGGCACCTCGATGGCCTGCCCCAGCATCGCCGGTCTGGCGCTGCTGTTCCGTGAGTACTTCGTCGACGGCTACTACCCCAGCGGCGCGGCGAATGCCCCCGACGGCTTCAACCCCTCCGCGGCCCTCATCAAGGCCGCGATGATGAACTCCGCCGTGGACATGACCGGTGTGGCCGGCTGGCCCGGCAACCAGGAGGGCTGGGGCCGCGCGCTGGCCGACAACGCGCTGTACTTCCCCGGCGATGCGCGCAAGCTCCTCGTCTGGGACGTCCGCAACGCCCAGGGCATGACCACCGGCCAGCAGACCGAGTACGTCATCAATGTGAACGCGGGCCAGGGCTTCAAGGCCACGCTGGTGTGGACCGAGCCGCAGGCCGCGATCAACTCGAACCCCTCGATCGTCAACAACCTCGACTTCGAGGTCGTTGATGCGGCGAACAATCTCTACCGCGGCAACGTTCTCTCCGGCAGCGCTTCGACCACCGGCGGCACCGCCGACAACCGCAACAACACCGAGATGGTGATCCTGCCCACGCCTGCCGCGGGCTCGTACGCGCTGCGGATCAAGGGCACCGGCGTGAACGTCGGCACCCAGGGCTACGCGCTGGTGGTGACGGGCGACGTCAGCGCCACCCCCGCCGCGCCCCCCCCCCCCCGCGGCCCGGGCGCGGGGCCGCCGAAGATGGCCCGCCACCGGGTGTCGTGGGTTATGATGCCCACCACCCGGGCCGTGGGGAAGCCCCGCCGGCCGGGGCCCATGGCATGGGCGGGCGCCCGCTGCTGGTTGGGCCACCGCAGACCG
>CAYZFW010000274.1:0-4736 GCA_964477615.1 uncultured Phycisphaeraceae bacterium
GGCGTCACACAACCGGGGGGGCCCCAAACGCCCGGGGGGGGGGGTGGGGTGTGGGGTTTGGGGTGTTCTTTTTGGGGGGTGGGGCATCGACGTGGGCGGGCGCGGGGTGCGGTCGAGTGGGATACTTGGGGCGATGAAGACGCCGCGCATCGTGAGTCTGGTTCCATCCGCCACGGAGATGGTCGCCCTGGTGGGCGCGGGGACAGCGCTCGTCGGGCGGTCGCACGAGTGCGATTGGCCGACGGGGGTGGTCGAAGGTCTTCCGATTCTGACGGCCCCGCGGATCGAAGCCGGTGGTTCCCCGGACGCGGGCCCGGGGGGCGTGTCCGGGGGCGTATGCGGGGGGGTGTCCGCCGAGATCGACGGGCAGGTGCGGGCGGCCCTGGCCGCCGGCGAGGGGTTGTACCTGCTGGACGAAGGTTGGCTGCGGGAACTCGCGCCCGATCTCATCATCACCCAGAGCCTTTGTTCGGTCTGCTCGATTGATCTGAACACTGTGCGGCGCGTCGCCGACGACCTGCCCAGCCGCCCCCGCGTTCTCTCGCTGAATCCGGCTTCATTCGAGGACGTGCTGGACGACGTGCTCAAAGTGGGCGACGCCGTGGGGCGTGTGGAAGAATCGCGCCGGGCGTTGGCGCAGCTCCGCGAGCGGTTCTTCCGTGCGTCCGATCACGTCAACGGCTTCACCGATCCGGTGCCGACGCTTTTCCTTGAATGGACCGAGCCGATGTTCGCCGCGGGGCACTGGACGGCGCAACTGGTCGAGCGCGCCGGCGGTTTCTGCCCGCTGAACCCCACCAAACCCATGGAGGGCGCGGGTGCGGGCGCAGGCGGGCAGATGGCCCACCGGATCGCCGGTCCTGGAAGGGTGGTGACGCAGGAACAGGTTGTAGCGATGGAACCCCGAGCCGTCGTGGTGTGCCCCTGCGGCTTCGGGCTGCCCCGCGTGCGCGCCGAGTACGCGGCGCTGCGCGCCCAAGGGTGGTGGTCGTGCCTGCGGGCCGTGCGCGATGGACGCGTCGCGCTCGTCGACGGCAACCAGATGTTCAACCGCCCGGGGCCTCGCTTGGTCGACGCCTATGAGTGGCTCGTGGGGTGGTTGAATGGAGTGGATTCGCTGATGCCAGCCGGTTTCCCGTGGGAGAAGGCGTGACCCGTGCCACGGCTTGGCGTCTTCGACAAGCCGTGTCGGGATCGTGCGCGACAGCGGGGGACACGGCTTGTCGAAGACGCCAAGCCGTGGCACCGGAGAGGGCCGTGCCTTGGCATTTCAGGATTTGTGGGTTGCTTCGTGCTCCGCCTGACGCCAGCGCCCGTACGTGCCCTGGCCGGTGTGTTCGAGCGCTGCGCAGAGCTTCTCCACGTGCGGGCCGGGGCGCGATGCACGCAGGGCGTTCACCGCGTCGCTGGTGTTGCCCGCGTCCTCGAACAGCCGCTTGAACGCCGCCTTCATCGCGTCGATCTCGGGCGGCGACCACTTGGCCCGCACCAGCCCCAGCGTGTTGAGCTTCCGCGTCTCCGCCGGGTCACCCTCGACCACGACATACGGCGGGACATCCCGCGTCACCCGTGACATGCCGCCCACGAACGACAGCGTGCCGACGGTCACGAAGTGGTGGACGCCCACGGCACCGCCGATGCCCGCGCCCGTTTCGACAAGGCAGTGCCCGCCCAGCATCGTGGCGTTGGCGATGACGACTTTGTCCTCGATCACGCAGTCGTGGGCGATGTGGCAGCCGACCATGAACAGGCCGTCGGAGCCGATGCGCGTCACGCCCCCGCCGTCTTCGGTCCCGCGGTGGACGGTGACCTGCTCGCGGAACTTGTTGCGGTCGCCGATGATGACGCGGGTGGGGCCGCCGCGGAACTTGAGGTCCTGCGGGTCGGCACCGATCACGGCGTGGGGATACACCGTGTTCTCGCGTCCCATGGTGACGCCGGGATAGACCGTGACGTGGTTGTGCAGCACCGTGCCGGGGCCGAGCGAAGCGCCCGCGTGGACGACGCTGTACGCGCCGATCTCCACGCCCTCGCCCAGTTCGGCGCGGCGGTCAACCACTGCGGTGGGGTGGACGCGCGTGCCCATCAGGCCCGTGCGCCCCCGCCGGGACCGACCTGGGCAGGGTCGACCACCATGAACTTGAGCCTTGCCTCAGCCGCGATCTGCCCATCCACCGACGCCTTGCACGAGACATCGGCCATGCGGGCGCTGGCCTTGTTGGCCGTGGCTTCGAGGATGAGCTGATCGCCGGGCACGACGGGGCGGCGCCAGCGCACCTCGTCCATCGCCAGCAGCAGCGCGACTTTGCCCTGGTGGGCCAGCACGTCCTTCAGCATCAGCCCGGCAAGCTGCGCCATCGCCTCGCAGATGAGCACGCCCGGCATGATCGGCGCCTGGGGATAGTGCCCCACGAAGAACGGCTCGTTGATCGAGACGTTCTTGATCCCGCTGGCGTACTTGCCGGATTCCAGCGTGAGCACCCGGTCCACCATCAGCATGGGGTAGCGGTGGGGGAGGATGTCCGCGATCTGGCGAACGTCAAGCGCAGGCATGCCCACCGAAGCGGGAGAGGACGCGGACGACGCGCCGGTGGAAGGTGGCGGGTTCGTCGTTTGCGTGGCGGTCATCGTCGCAGACATGGCGGGTGGTGTCGGGCTTTGGTTGGAGTTCGGGGCACCGGCGGCCGCGGCGGCGATCGCCCTGGCCATCGATTGATTCAGCGCGTGCCCGGAACGCACCGCCACAATACGGCCCTCGATCGGGCCGCCCGCAAGCAGCAGGTCGCCCAGCAGATCAAGCAGTTTGTGGCGGGCCGGTTCATCGGGGAATCGCAGGGTGTTGTCCACAGGCCCCTCGGGGCCGATCACCAGCATGTCGCGAGGCGAAACGTGCGAGAACAGACCCGCGCGTGCCGCCGCCTCGGCCTCCGCTTTCGTAGAAAAGGTCCGCGCGGGCGCGATCTCTTCGATGTACTTCCGAGCATCAACGTTGCACGTGAACGACTGACGAAGCAGCGCGCCGGGGGGGCCGGGGGTTCCGTCATAGTCCAGCACATACGTCAGTTCCAACTGTCCCGTGCCGCTCGAAGTTGCCGGCGCCGGCGGGCTGTAGTGAATCGTCGCGGCCCCCTCCTGCACGCTCAGCGCCTGCGGCACCCGGAGCAGCGCCCGCGGCACCGCTTGGTCGGTGATCCCGACGCGGCAGATCGCCTCGACAAACGGCAACGCCGAGCCGTCGCCCATCGGCACTTCGGGCCCGCTCACCTCGATCAGCGCGTTGTCGATGCCAAGTCCCGCGAGCGCCGACAGCACGTGTTCGACGGTCTCGATGGTGCTGCCGCCCACGCCCAGCGCCGTGCGCCGCGGGCGGGCCACCAGATGCTCGACCCGCGCAGGGATGACCGGCGCAGCGGGGACATCGGCACGCCGAAGCGCGATCCCGTGCCCGGTGGGTGCTGGGTGCATGACCACGCTCGCCGGCTTTCCACTGAACAGTCCAATGCCGTCGACGCGCGCGATCCCCGCCAGCGTGCGCTGGTTGGTGCGCTCAGGGAGCGGAGAGCGCTCGCCGCGGGACGAGGCGGCGTGTTGGACGGTGGCCGACATCGGGGGCAGTTTACCAGTCGCGGGTCGGGGTTCGGCAGGGGGGTGGTGGGCTTTGGTTGGGAGGCGTGACCCGGAGGGGTACCGATCCGGAACGCCCGATAAGAACCCTCGCCCGTTCTCGGCCTGCAAAATCGGCGGGATTTCAAGGTCTATCGCTGGCCCGGCGGTCAGGCCGGGGTAGATTCAGTGGGTGGGCTATGGCTTTGCCGACCGCATTGTTGCGCGCCGTGCCTCACGTGGACCTTGCACAGGAACCTGACCATGCAGAATCGAACCGGTCTGAACCGATCCGCCGTTGTTGCCGGCCTTGCCGCCCTGGTCGTGTGCGGGAGCGCATCCGCAGCGGTCGTCAGCATCGGGGCGCTGCGTGACACCACGATTTACGACGACGGCGTGGGCGAAGTGGCCAACGGGGCCGGGGCGGGGCTGTTCGCCGGTCGCAACGGCATCGCGCAGACGACGCGGGCCCTGCTGGCGTTCGATATCGCCTCAGCCGTGCCCGCCGGGGCCACGATCAACTCGGTTTCGCTGCGGCTGGTGAAGGGCGCGGGGCCTTCGGCCGGGAACACCATGTTCCTGCAGCGCATCACCTCGGACTGGGGTGAAGGGACGACCGTCGGCAGTGGCGGCGGCGGCGGCGGTGGGCCGGCCACCACCGGCTCGGCCACTTGGGTTCACACTTTCTACAACACCCAAACGTGGACTACCCCCGGGGGCGACTTCGACGCCGCCGCGAGTGCGGGCATCAGCGTCTTCGGCGTCGGCGCCTACACGTGGGACGCGCCCGGAATGGCCTTTGATGTCCAGGGCTGGCTCGACAACCCCGGCTCGAACTTCGGTTGGATCCTTCGCGGCACCGAAAGCGGTCAGAGCAACGCCAGCCGCTTCGCCTCGCGCGAGAGCACCGTGGCGGCCGACCGCCCTCAGCTGACCATCGACTACACGCCGGTGCCCGCGCCGGGCGGCGTGGCGGCTCTTGCCCTCGGGCTGCTGGGAATGGCCCGGCGACGCCGCAGCCACTGAATCACGGCGGTTTTCTGCTTCCGCCCCCACGCATGTACACTGGTGTGACTCATCCGCGCCAGGACGGCGTCCCCTTTACTCGGAGCAGAGAGACCATGCCGAATCTG
>CAYZFW010000275.1:0-4720 GCA_964477615.1 uncultured Phycisphaeraceae bacterium
GGCCCGCCCGGCTTCCTGGCCCCAGCAGGCGGCCCTGGCTGCCGCCGGCAGGTGGGACGAGTTCAAAAAGCTGACAGACGAGCTCGTCGAGGCGGACCTCGCCGTGGGTGAGGGGCGCGGGGAAAAGCGATTCATGGATGCGGCGTGCGTCGACGAGCTCGCGCTTGATCTCGGAATAGCGGCCCTTGAGGACGTTGAGCGTGAACGAGTCGTGGATCTTGCTGCCGCGCCAGTAGCAGATGCCCGCGCCGGGGGCGGCGACGAGCGGCGAGAGCGCGATGGCAATCGGGACCGCGATGTACGCGCCGGGGATGTAAAACAGCAGGATCACCGCGTTGAGGATCAGCAGCGGGATGATTGGTCTCAGCGACTCGCGCGGGGTCCACGGCAGGAAGCAGCACGCAAAGAAGTGGGTGAAGAGGATGGACCAAAGCCCCGACGCCGTCACGATGACCGCGCTGGTGGCGGCGGACATCTTCTTGTTGGGGTTGGGGGCCTTCGGGGCGGGGTTCGCGGGGGCTTCGCCGGCGGCGACGGGTTTGGGCGACTCGTCGGCGGCAGGGGATGGCGTGGGGCTGGGTGGGGTGGGGCTTGATGGGGTGTCGCCCTTGGGCTCGCTCAGGCCCAGCGTGCCGGGGGTGATCCCCATCTCGGTGATCTTCGGCGCGGCGTCCTCGTCGCTCTCGTCGTCGGGGATGTCCTCGATCACCATGCCCGGGGCCCGCACCATGCCCTGGGCGTCGGGCCTGACCACCGCGGCCACGATCGGCCCCTGGATGAGCGCGATCGCGCCTGAAAACATGATGAGCCACGCGGCGATGCGGAAGACCTGCTCTTTCTTCTGCGGGTTGCGGTACACCCACGAGAAGGCGAGGACATACGCCAGCAGCGAGAGGGCCGAGGCGGTCCACGTCACCATCATCGCGGTGTCGGTAAAGGCCGGCTGACCTGCTTTCTGGAACTGCGCCCCGTACCACGCCGCCACAATGCCGATGATGAAGCTCAGCGTGGACAGCCCGATGATGACGCCGCAGTACCACAGGAAGCGGCGGCGGAGCATGTCCAGCCGCTGGACTTCGAGTTCGTCGCGGAACTCGGTGGTGTAGGTGTAGGTGGGGGCTTTGGCCATGTGGGAGGCACGAGGCATGCGGCAGGGGGCACGAGTGTCGGACTATCGGTTCTGGCCAGGGGTCCAGAGGATGTCGGTGGGGTCGGAGCTGCCGGTGGCGGCGTCTTGCTGGTTGGCGGCGCGGGCGAGGACGAAGAGCAGGTCGGACAGCCGGTTGAGGTACACCATCGCCTCTTTGTTGGTTCGGGCGGGTTCGGATTCCAGCAGCCGGGCGACCAACCGCTCGGCCCGGCGGGTGATGGTGCGGGCCAGGTGCAGGTGGGCGGCGAGCATTGTGCCGCCGGGGAGGATGAACGAGTTCAGCGAAGGCAACGGCTCGTTGTACCGGTCGATGGCGTGCTCGATTCGCTGCGTCTGGCCCGGCTGAACGCGGAGCTTCTTTGTGGAATCCTCGCCCGGTTCGATTGGCACACACAGGTCGGCCCCGACGTCGAACAGATCGTTCTGGATGCGGATGAGCTCGGCGTGGACCGTCTGGAAGAACGGGAGGGCCGTGGGCGGGCGGGGCGTGACGGCGGGGTGATCGGCGAGGCGCGTTGTGAGCAGGGCCACGGCGACGCCGATGGCGGCGTTGGCCTCGTCGACCGTGCCGTAGGCCTCCACGCGGGGGTCGTGCTTCACGGTGGTGGAGCCGTCGCCGAGCATGGTCCGGCCTTCATCCCCGAACTTGGTGTAGATCTTGGTGAGCCGGACCATGGGGGCAGTGTAGTGGCGGGCGGGAAGTGGCGGATAACCGCGTGCGGGCGTCGAGTGAGCCCGGAATCGGATCGATCTGCAGAGGTGGGTCCGCGACTCCCGCGGACGCCTTCCAAGCGGAGACCTGCGCCATGACGAACGAGATCGCCGGGATCACGGGTGACATCCTGCTCGATGCGGGCACCAACGAGCTCGAAGTGCTGGTGTTCTCGCTCGCGGGCGGTTGGTTCGGCGTGAACGTCGCGAAGGTCCGCGAGGTCATCCGACCCGTGGCCCTCGTCGCCTCCCCCCACCGCCACACGTCGGTGATGGGCATGTTCAACATCCGCGGCAGCGTGCTGCCCGTGGTGGACCTGGGCAAGCACCTGGGGATGCTGCGGGTTCCCGGTGCGACGGGCGAAGCCGAGCCCGAAGGCCGCGTGATCATCACGGAATTCAACGCCTTCCGCTGCGGGTTCCGCGTGGACACCGTTGAGCAGATCTACCGCATCTCGTGGTCGCGGGTGAAGCCGGCACCGGATACCTCGCTCAACAGCGGAAAGTCCTCGGCCTCGGCCGTCGTCGCCTCGACCACCGGCGTCATCGAGATGGACGGGCGGCTGATCCAGATGGTGGACTTCGAGTCGGTCGCCGACTCGATCCTTCACGAGAAGCGCCTGCACATCCGCGAAGTGGAGAACACGCAGGGGGTCGAGCGCGGCTCGAAGCGGGTGATCCTCGTTGAGGACTCGCCGTTCATGCGGAAGCTGGTCCACGATACGTTTGTTCGTTCGGGCTATGAGCGGGTCGAGGTGTTCTCCGACGGCCAGGCCGCGTGGGACGCGATCTCGTCCGAGGTGGCCGGCGGGACGCCGATCGACGCCATCGTCAGCGACATCGAGATGCCCCGGATGGACGGCCTGCGGCTGTGCAAGCAGATCAAGGAGCACCCGGTGCTCAAGGATGTGCCGGTGGTGCTGTTCAGTTCGCTGGTGAGCGATGACAACCTGAAGAAGGGGCGCCAGGTGGGGGCGGACCTCCAGATCGCCAAGCCGGAACTGGCGGAGATGGTGCGGATCGTGGACCGGGCGGTGAGCGGGGAACTGGCCGGCGTTGCGGGTGCTGTGGCCGCCTGAACCGCGGCTGGCTCGGGACACGCCAATCCAAAAGTCACCCAGAACGTGACGGGCGGGAACCCCTCGCGCGTCGGGTTTGGTGTTGAGTCGGGTGCCGAAATGCTCCCGGCTCTGGTTGTGGATTGGATCCGTTCAACACCATGCACTCGGCCCGAGACTGCGGGCGAGGAGAACTCCGCCATGATGCTGCCTTTCGCCGTCGGTCGGTTCAAGCTTGCCCGTCGGGCGCTGCTGGTCCCCGCGTTTGTGTTCGGGGCGGCTCTGGTTGCTGGGTCGCCGGGCGAGGCGCTGGCGCGGCAGGCGTTCACGTTCTCGACGGTGAGCGACGGTCCCGGCGGTGGGAGTTTCCGTCCGCCGGTCACGACGCGCGACACCGACCGCATCGCGATGGTGCTGGGGTTGAACGAAGAGCAGAAGACGACGGCGAAGTCGATGATCGAGGGCGTGGTGACGGAGTTCAACGCCGCCGCGAAAGAGGCACGCGAGAAGATGGCCGAGGCGGAGGCGGAGTTCCAGGAGACGCGCGACCCCGGCGTGTTCCGCGACAAGATGCCCAGCGCGATGCGGAAACTCGGCGAGAAGCGGGGCGAGCTCGAGAAGACGTTCCTGGGCGATCTCAAACTCATGCTCTCGCCGGAGCAGGAGGCGAACTGGGGCCGCTTCGAGCGGCTGCGCCGGCGCGAGGGCAACACCGGCGGCGGCGGGCCGATGGGCGTCGCCGGCGAGGGTGTGGACCTCATCAAGATCGGTGAGAAGCTCGGCGTGATCGACGGCCCGCTGCTGGGCAAGGCCGCGCCGGGGGTGAAGGCGCTGTTCGAGCAGTACGAGACGGAACTCGACGGGGCCATCCAGGCCAAGCAGAAGGCCCTGGCCGACCGCCCCGCGCGGCGCGAGGGCGAAGCGATGGACATGGAGGCGCTGCAGAAGGCGATGGCGGAATCCCGCGAGAAGGCCGTCGCGATCCGCGACATCAACCAGAAGTTCGCCCGCCAGATCGGGTCGGAACTGGGTGATCCGATGCAGGGCAAGTGGCAGGGCGAGGTGAAAAAGGCGGTGTTCCCGCAGGTGTACCGCGAGACGTACGCCGACAAGGCTCTGAAGTCCGCTCTGGAGTTCGACGACCTCAGCAGTGAGCAGAAGACCGCGCTGCAGGAGGTGAAGGAGCAGCTCGAGCGCGATCTTTCCTCGGCCAACGACGCGCTGGCGAAGGCCATCGCCGAGGCGGACGAGTCCGGTGCCCGCGGCGGGATGTCCAACGGCCCCGGCGGGGCGACGATGATCCGCTTCGGCGAAGAGCCCGAGGCGGTCAAGACGGCCCGGGCCGCCAAGCGCGAGGTCGAGAACCGCGCGATGGACAAGGTCAACGGCACCCTCAACGAGGCGCAGAAGAAGAAACTCCCCCCGAAGCGGGCCCCGCGCGAGCGCGCCCCGGGCCAGGAAGGCGGTGAGGGCGAGATGGCCTTCGAGTTCGTCGTGAGCGAAGAGGCCGCTCCTGCGCCCAGCGGGCGATGAATCTAGGCGTTGCGGGCGTGCGATTCTGCCGCCTCGATCATGGAGGCGGGCGGGTTTGTGCGCCCGTTTGCGTGCGGCGTTGGAGATCGCGCGGGAAAATCGGCGTGCGCACGCATCCGGCGCGCTGAAAAAACCGGAATCTCCTACCATGAGGGCAACAATCCGGCGCGCAGACGGTTCAGTAGGGACGCTGCATGCCGCGCCCACCGCGCTCGCCCTTAACTTGACCTCCCGAGGTACCCCCTGACCGCGACGACCAGCAATCCCG
>CAYZFW010000276.1:0-4717 GCA_964477615.1 uncultured Phycisphaeraceae bacterium
ACAGCGGTCCCGGCGAGCCGCTGACGGCGTCGGCGCACATCGAGAGCGAGGTGCGGCCGCCCTCCGCCGACTCCACCTCCACGCCCACCGTCGCAGCGACCGACGACCGTCTGACCACAGGCAAACTCGCGGGCTTCACGATGCGCCGCGCCATCTGGGTGCTCGCCTGGCCGGTGCTGATCGAGATGTTCCTGCACGCGGGTGTGAACATGGTGGACGCGACGCTGGCGTCGGGCATCAGTGTGCCCGCCGCCGACGCCATCGGTGCCTCGGGCTACATCCTGTGGGCCACGGCGATGCTCGCCATTGCGCTGGGCGTCGGAGCGACGGCGATGGTCTCGCGGGCCTTCGGGCAGAAGCGCAAGGCCGTGGCCTCGGCGGTGGTGGGGCAGACGACGCTGCTGGCGTGGATCGGCGGCACGTTCACGGCGGTGGTTTTCTTCGCCGCCGCGCCGGCGTTTGCATGGATGATGAACCTCGAGGGGGCGGCGTACGACCACGCCGTGACGTACCTGCGGATCTGCGCCCTGGGCGTTCCGGCGATGACCTTTATGGAGGGCGCGGTGTGCAGCCTGCGCGGCGCGGGGGATTCGCTGACGCCGATGCTGGTGATGCTGGGGATCAACATCGTCAACGCCGGGTTCACCTTTGCGCTCTCGGGGGTGGAGTGGGCGGTTTCGAGTTTGAACGAAGCGGGCGAGGTGCAGCGCCGGGTGCTCGTTTCCAACCCGTTCGGGATAGACCTGGGCGTCGCAGGAATCGCGTGGGGGACCACCATCGCGTGGTGGTGCGGGGCGATTGCGCTGACCATCCTGCTGGCGCGGGGACAGCACGGGCTGAAACTGTCTCTGCGCCGCCTCAGGCCGCACTGGATCACCATCCGACGAATCGTGAAGGTGGGCTTGCCGAACTTCCTCGAGACGGCGGGGATGTGGTTCGGGAACTTCCTGACCATCTTGATGGTGGGATGGATGGCCCACCCGGGCTATCTGGGCGCGCACATCGTGGCGGTGCGCATCGAGGCGTTCTCGTACATGCCGGGGTTCGCGGTGTCGCTGGCGGTGGCGACGCTGGTGGGGCAATACTTGGGCATGCGCCGCCCGGAACTGGCGGAAAAGGCGATCTTCCGCTGCACGGTGCTCGCCGCCGCGTTCATGACGGTAATGGGCGTGGCGTTCATCGCCGTGCCCGAGATGGTGGTGGGGCTGTTCACGCAGCAGGGCGAGCACCTGAAACTCACGCCGATCCTGCTGATGATCACGGGGTTCGTGCAAGCGCCGTTCGCGGTGGCGATCGTGCTGCGGAGTGCGCTGCGGGGGGCGGGCGACACCAAGGCCGCGATGTGGATCACCTGGATCAGCACCTACGCGATCCGTCTGCCGCTGGCCTGGCTGTGCTGCGGCGTGGACATCCCGCTGCCTTCATGGATGGGCGGTGGGGTGGTGCCGAATCCCGCACCGCTGGAACCGCTGGGCGTCACGGGGCTGCCGGGGTTCTGGGTAGGGCTGTGCCTGGAGGTGGTGCTGCGCGGCGTGATGTTTACGGTGGTGGTGCTGCGGGGGAAATGGAAGACGGCGCGGGTGTGAGGGAGAGCAGCAGAACAGCAAAGCAGCAAAGATGATTCTGCGGCCGCGCTCAGTCACTTGAAACTCGGCACTCGTCTCGCGAGAGATTTCCGATCACGCAATCCGAATTTGCTGTTCTGCTGCTTTGCCGTTCTGCCGCCGCGGCGTCCTCGCCGCTCACCCCGCCACACGCACCGTCGCCAGCGGTTTCTCCCCGCCCTCGGCAAGTTCCAGCACGGCGTACGCCACTCCGGTCAACAAGTGATTGATGTGCTTCAGGTGCGTCAGCAGTTCGAGGTGCAGGTCGGTTGTGTCGATCGTCAGACGCTGGCCGGTCTGGAGGCGCTCGAAGTGGCGCAGGGCCAGCCGCTGCTCCTGATCGCGGATGGACTCTTCGTGGCGCAGCAGTTTGCGGGCCAGCGCGGCGTCGGTGTCGACGAACGCCGCCGTGGCGATTTCGAGGTTTTCCGACACCTGATGGAAGAACCGCTCCAGTTCCGCCCAGCCCTCGGGGCTGAAATCCAGCCCGCGGGTGATCTTCTTGATCGCGATGTCGGCGAGGTCGCCTTCGATGATGTCGCCGACGGTCTCGAGGGCCGAGAGGAAGCGCAGTTGGCCCACACGGGCGGCTTCCTGCTTCGAGGTGAGACCCTCGGCGAGGTCGCGCGTCAGGAAGAGTTTGATGGAGCGGTTGAGGCGGTCGACGTGGTCGTCGTGGTGTTCCAGGCCGCGGGCCATCGCTTCGTCGGTGGTCTTGATGGCTTTCCAGAACGAGCCGAGCATGCCGGCGACGAGCGACGACATGCGGGCGATCTCGCGCTTGCTCTGGCTCAGGGCCACCTGCGGCTCGTCGGCCCAGCGGGGGTCGATGTACACCGGACGCATCTTGTCTTCACCCGGCGCGGCGGCGGGGACGAACATCGACGCGAGGCGCGTCACGGGCGAGATCAGCGCCAGCCCCGCCAGCAGCGCCAGCACGTTGAAACTCGTGTGCGAGACCGCCAGCAGCCGCGGCGTCTCAAAGCCAAGCCCCACCATCCAGCCCGTGATCGGCGCGAGCGCGGCCATGAGGGCCGCCGCCACCGCCGCTCGCACCACGACCAGGGCCCACCCCAGCCCGCGTGAGTCGGGGTCGGACCACCCCACGATCAGCGTCGTGATCGCGATCCCCACATTGGCCCCGATGAGGATCGGCAGCGAAAGTTCCGGATGCGAAAGCCCGTTGAGGCTCATCGCCGCGGCGACCGTCGCGGTGCTTGATTGCAGGAACACCGTCACCGCCAGCCCGACGAGCGCGGCCATCCAGGGGTGGCGGCTCAGCACGTCGGCCACCTGCATCAGGTCTTCCGAAGTCGTGGCCACCGATGCCGCGCTCCGCAAAAGCCCCGCGCCCATCAGCACAAAGCCCAGCGACATCAGGATCTGCCCCATCCCGCGCAGCCGCTCACGCTTGAGGGCCAGAAACATCACCACACCCGCCACCACCGGCAGCGACGCCCGAGTGTGCAGGTTGAACGCGACGAGATAGACCAGCAGCGTGATCCCGACGCCCGCCCCGAGCATCACGGCGACGGCCTGACGCATCGAGAGGTGCTTCTGTCGCACATGCCCGACGCACAGGAGGCTCAGCGTGGTGCTGCTGGGGACCGCGATGCTGACGAGCAGCCCGACCATCGCCGCCCGGATGACCGCGAGCGGGCCGGTGGACGCCACGGGAGCGGCTCCCGGTGTCGCGGACAGCCGCCCGAGCCAGGTGTCGATGCGATCCCCCGCGAGCCGGTCGAGGCCCTTGCGCAGGAAGCGCACGCCGAAGATGATGAGCGCGACACCGCCGAGGGCGTCGACAAAGGTCCACATCGAGGCAGACTCCAAAGCGGGGGGCGGGCAATGGGGCGCACGGCGTGCGTTGCCCTTCCGTCCGCGGCGGGACAAAGAAACGTACACCGGCTTCGGATGAAATCAAACAAAATCTTCACAAATCGTTCGGTATTGGGAAGGGTCGCCGTTCTGTCGCAGCCGACGTGGCTCGTAAGTTCGCGTTGACCAAGGCCCGGGCCCGCCGCCGGCCCCTGTCATTCTGTTGTGCATCCGAAAGCACACAGGGCGGAATACCGATAATCTCCCGTCGCGTTTTCCCCGGAACAGGAGCCGTCTCGCCCGGATGGGCGGGCCCTGGGGTGACGTGAACTCGGCGCGCGGTTCCAAGGCAAGGACGCCCGGCGCTGACCACGGAGGGCGCGGCAAGCGCCGCCATGTTTCATCCACATACTGAACTGAGATTCGTCTCGGACTCCATCGGCTACGGCGTGTTCGCCACGCAGCTCATCCCCAAGGGGACGATCACGTGGGCGCTCGACGCGCTGGACCAAGTGTTCCCGCCCACGGCTCTGGACTCGCTGAGCCCGATGCTGCGGGGTGTGATGGACAAGTACTCGTTCACCGACCGCCGCGGCAAGCTCATCCTGTGCTGGGACCACGCGCGGTTCGTGAACCACTGCTGCGAGGCCAACTGCCTCTCGCCCGGCGGGTTTGACTTCGAGGTCGCCGTGCGCGACATCCTGCCCGGCCAGCAGCTCACTGACGACTACGGCACGCTCAACATCGATCACGGCTTCGAGTGCCTGTGCGGGACTCCGTCGTGCCGCAAGCGGATCATGCCCGACGACGCCGTGCGCATGGCGGACGTCTGGGATGGTCTTCTGAGCGGCGCGGTGCCCCGCATCAGCGCCGTGAACCAGCCGCTGTGGGAACTCGTGAAGGACGCTGAAGAGGTGCGAGCACTTTCGGCAGGGCGTCTGCCGCTGCAGAGCAGCAAGGTGAACATGTCGCCGAGGCTGCACGTGGCCAAGGCGGGCTGATCCACGCCGACAACTCAATGGCCCCGCTCGGATTCGAACCGAGGACCAAGGGATTATGAGTCCCCTGCTCTAACCGCTGAGCTACGGGGCCGCGGTCGATTTGGATGGTAGCGATTGGGGCGGGTGTGCCCGCGCCGGGGTGGGGCACCGCATCACTCCGCGATTTCGCGTGCGTCCCTCGAAGCGCGGATCACGATCTCCGGCGTCGCGTCCGGACCCTGGCGTATCGACGTCTCGGCCCGGCGTGCAATCAGGCTCATCGCGCCGGCCATCTTTGAGAGGTCCTGCGCCAGG
>CAYZFW010000277.1:0-4705 GCA_964477615.1 uncultured Phycisphaeraceae bacterium
GCTGGAAGCAAAGGCTTGCCAACCATGCTGTGCGGCGGAGTGTCCGCCCGCCCAGGTACCGCCCGGACCGATCGTTTCACGAATGACTGCACAGTTGTCGATTGAGCGTAGCTACTCTTTTGAGATCGAGCCTTCAGTCCAGCTTTCGCTTCTGGCAGTAAAGGGTGCTCTTGCGGGTGCCTTTGGACATCAATGGTCGATATCGCACACATTTTCTGTCGAAGTTCAAGCCAGTGTTCCCATGTGTCATGTGCAGGAGCACCGAGCTCAGATTTCCGTCAATGATAATGCTGTGGCAGTAGTCGATCATGTTTTCCAGTGGGAGTATTCCCTGCTGGCATCCCCTCCGGAGTGCGATACCCTCCCATACGGACCGGTCGTGTACTACGTCTGTCCGATAAGAGGACAGTCCCGTTGCACGTCATCCAACTGGACTGGTGCAACCGCAACCACGAGTTTCATGGGTCAGTTCCGGTGTCCGTAGCAGAAAGGCTATATTGTGAAGTGCTTTGCTCGCGTTGTGTCAAACTCATTCATTGTGTCCGTTGCCATTCTGGTCGCTACACTAGTCTCGCCGGTGTGCTGCGCATCTGACCTGCGTACGGTTATTCAGACCTACCAGACGAATCCGATTCCCTCGGACTTGGCAAATCTGACGCGTTCCGAGCGATTTGACCGCTGGTTGCAGCGAGTAAATCAAGCCGCAATTGGCGAAACCGATCCATCGCTACTGCAGATCGCGGACATTATCCGCCTTTCACTCCTCAACGGACTCGGGCGGCATGTGGAATCACTTTCGATTGCAGAGTCACTCGGTGCATCACTACCAAGCGTTGTCGCGCGAGCCTCGTACGATCGAGAGACAATCGAGATTGCTAATTTTGCATTTATCGCAACCGCCGATCAAACCGTCATCGCAAGAGGACTGGCCGCTGGCCAGCGTCTTCGGCAATATGCGAAGAGTATTACTGGATTTTCTGGTGTCGAGCTTGATTCGCTTCGAGACTCAATCGTCACTGGCGCTCTGTTCGAATCGAAGCTGCGTGAGTCTGCTGGCACTGCTGCAGACGACATGGGAGAGTGGATGCTTTATGCGTCAAAGATAGCAGATGAACTGTTAAAGGGCGCTGTCGTTCAACGAGATGTTTATATTTCTCAGCGCAGCGAGTGTTTGTTGTCTGCCGCAAAGTGGTATATCGCATCAGACCGGCGAGAGCCCTTAGACGACATTTACCGCGCACTTCCGACGCTTGAACTAACGGATCAAGAGGTGCTACAACGAGCACTTTCACTCGCACAGAACGAAGATTCGATGGAAGGGGAGCGATTTCGCTCAAGGATTCATTGGCTAGTGAGCGAGCGAGTCGTGCGCGATTCGCCTGTAGTCTGCATTGCGATCGGGAATGCTTACGAGAAGGCCGGACAATTGGAGAGTGCAATAGCCGCGTATCTGCGCGGTCTCGAACTGATTGCACAAGTTCCGCGCTCATCGATCAGTGAGGTGGCATACTCTGCGGCCTCGCAGTGCGCTGCTCGCATTTCGGCAATTGAATTGCAACGAGGTGATAGCCAGCGTTCACTGGAATTCTCTGCTAAGTCGCAATTGTTGCTGAAGCAAGACCGCTGAAGAACAGTCGCGAGACTTGCAGATCGGTGCTAGTTAGGAGCCCGTATCGGCACTAGTCGTTCAGTTGCAAATCACACACGTTCCCAAACGCTCCAAGAAACGCCACCAAATCCATCGTATTCACCACCCCATCGCTGGTGAGATCACCGCTTGTTCCCGGCTGGACCGCCGTGCCGAAGCCGCCCAGCAGCACCACGAGGTCGGCGGTGTTCACCGACTGGTCGAAGTCGAGGTCGGCGGGGCAGAGGTAGCTGCGGACGTACTGGGCGTAGGGACCGATGGCGGAGGTGAGGGTTTCGGCTCCGCCGTATGGGATGCCCGCGGTGCTGAGGATCTCGGCGTCGGTGAAGTTGGTGTACGGCACGGGCGGGCCGCCGCGGACGCCGCCTGGGGTGAGTTCGCCTGAGCGGGTGACGGGGGCGGCGCCGCCCCAGCCCTGGTTCATCGCGGTCATCATGAGGTTGGCGAAGGCGCCCTGCAGGGTGGTGTGGGGGTGGGCGCCGTCGTCGACGAAGCCGGCGAGGGGGTTGGTATTGGTCGCGGTGTCGCGGTTGAGCAGTTGGATGTTCACGTTCCCAACCGGCAGGAACTGGCGCAGGCTGGCGTGGGTGCCGATGATGGCCGAGGTGAACGACGCGAGGTCAACGCGCACGGCGTGGTTGGCCCGGGCGATCTCCTCGATGCGGGCGTTGAGTTGAGCAACGGCGTTACCCACACGTTGGCGGCGCGACGCGTTCGAGAAGAACCCACGCGACGCCGGCACGAGGCCGAAGTCCACGGCGTTGCACAGCACGATCCCAGCGCCGCTGGCGCGGACGGTCTGCACGATGGTCGCGATGTTCGCGGCCCGCGCGTTCACATGGCTATCGATCTGCGACTGCGACCACAGGCCCCAGTAGATGTTGAAGTACACCGACGTCTGCGGGTTGAAGTCGTTGGCTCCAACCGCGATGACGACGTGCGACACGCCGGTCAGGCCCACTTGTGATGCCACGCCGGTGTGCTGGCCGGTGCTGATGGCGGCGACGGAATCGGCGCCGTAGCGGGCCCAGTTGGACCAGAAGCCGGTGCGCCTTGGCTCGCCCCAGGTGTTGCCGGGCTGGAGGGCTTCGAGGGCGGTGGGCCCCATGTCGACGCCACGGGACTGGACGAGCTGCATGGTCCAGTTCTGGGCGTAGTTGTAGGTTTCCTCGGCGTACTCGTCGGTCAGGCTGTCGCCGATGGCGGCGAGGAGGCGGACGGGGGCGGCGGAGGCGGGCGCGACGCCGATGGGGATCATGCTTGAAAGCAACCCGGAAGCCACCAAGCCAAAGGTCCATCGCGTCACGCTCATCTCGTCGTCTCTCCTTTGGCCCCGGGGGGATCGGCCGGGGACCACAGTACACGGCGGGGACGGCTGGAGGAAGGGAAATCCGGTGAGCGCGGCGGGACAGGTGAGGAGTCACCGGCGGGGCATGCACGACCGGCACCGTTTGCTGTGTGGCGGGTTCTCGGCTCCTGATTGCTCGTCGTCGCACCGGATGGGTGTTGAGAGAGCGTCAGGAGGCGCTTCACTCGAGCGGCGGGCCGTGGAACGTGATGCCGTGCTTGCCGAGTTCGGCGGCGACCTGCTCGGGCGTACTGGGCTTTCGTCCGGCGACGCGTTCCCGTTCGCTCGGGTCTCGGATGGCGCGGAAGGCGTTCTCGATGCCCGCGGGCGTGCAGGTGATGAGCATGGTGCCCGTCGTGGGGCCAATGTTCTTGAAGGTGTGGAGCGAACCGCGCGGGGCGCAGACGAACGCGCCCTTCTCCGCGATGAGCTCGCGGCCGTCGAGCGCGAACCTGAAGCGGCCCTCGAGGATGAAGAACATCTCGTCTTCGCGCTCGTGGCGGTGCAGGGGCGGGCCTTCACCGGGTGGGATGGGTGCCTCAAAGGTGAAGCAGCGTCCGCCGCTGGAGTCGCCGTCGAGGAGCACGCGGACGCCGCCGCCGATGATGGAGAAGAACTCGCCGTCCGTGGGGGTGAGCGTAACTGGCTTGGCGGGGGCGTGTTGGGTCATGGCACGGATTGTTCGCCGCCGCGCAAGGGGAGGGAGAGCACCACGCTGCCGACCTTGCGTCCCGAATCGACGCGGCGATGGGCTTCGATGAAGTCGCCGAAAGGGAGCGTGCGGTCGACGAGGGGCTTCAGCACGCCGCGGGCGGCGAGATCCATGACCAGGTCGAGATCGGCCTGGCGTTCCGGTGTGATGCCGCCGACGACGCGAGGCCCCTTCGAGCGCGAGGTTGTGAGAATCTGGAAGAGTTCGGTCCCGGTCATCACGACGGGCAGGAACCTCCCCGCGGGTTTGAGTGCGGCCCGGCACGAGGCGAAGGTGGTGACGCCGACGGCGTCGAGGACCACGTCGTACGCACCGACGTGACGCGTGAAGTCCTCTCGTGTGTAATCGATCACGTGGTGAGCGCCGAGAGAGCGCACCGTTTCGGCGTTGGCGGCGCTGCACACGCCCGTCACGGTGGCCCCCAGGTGGACGGCGATCTGCACCGCCGCCGCGCCCACCGCGCCGGAGGCGCCCACCACCGCCACGTGCGACCCCGCACTGATCCGGCCCAGATCGCGGAGGTGATACAGGGCGGTCAGGGCACCGAAGGGCACCGCGGCGGCCTGCTCGAACGTCAGCGAGTCGGGCTTGCGGGCGATGGGCGAGGACTCACGCACCCGCACCAGCTCGGCGTGACCGCCGAGGCGCATGCCCAGCACCGCCACCACGTCATCCCCCACGCGGAACCGCGACACCCGCGTGCCGACGGCGCACACCGTGCCCGCGGCCTCGGTGCCCAGCACCCGCCGACGCGGGCCGGTGAACCCGATGACCGGGCGGCCGATCAGCGAGAAAATCGGCGAGGGCATGCGAAAGGCGCGGAGCCGGCTGTCCGCCGAGTTCACCGGCGTGGCCCGGACCCTGATGATGAGGTCGGTCGGTCCGAGCGTCGGATCGGGCAGATCGGCGAGGCGGAGTGATTCCGGCGGGCCGTAACGGTCGCAGACGATCGCTTTCATGGGGCGGAGGCTAGGTCGGGGTCACGGCGAGGCCCCCC
>CAYZFW010000278.1:0-4250 GCA_964477615.1 uncultured Phycisphaeraceae bacterium
GCGGACTTGTTCAGACGGTCCTTAACTTCATCCCAGAGTGCGGCGGCGCGGAGTGAGCGCTCGACGAGGGCGTCGAGCTCGGCACGGGGCATCACGGTGTGGAGTCGCGGGCCGAAGGCGACGTTGTCGTAGATCGACTTCGGGAACGGGTTGGGCTTCTGGAAGACCATGCCGACGCGCCGGCGGAGGTCCACGGCGTCCAAGTTCTTTGCGAGCAGGTCGACGCCGTGGAGGTTCATGACGCCGTCGCAGCGTGCGCCGGGGATCATGTCGTTCATGCGGTTGATCCAGCGGAGGAGCGTGGACTTGCCGCAGCCGGAGGGGCCGATGAGCGCGGTGACGCGGTTGTCGGGGAGTTCGAGCGAGACGTCGTGGATCGCCTGGAAGTCGGAGTACCACGCGTTGAAGTGGGTGATGCGGAGCGCGGTGGCGGTGGCCGTCTCGCCCTTCTTCGACTCGGCGGCGTGCATCGCGACGCGGCCCAGCGGGGTCGACTGGCGCGCGGCGTCTGTGAGGTGCGTGGTCTCGGTTGGCGCGGCCATGGTGGTCATTGTGGGAAAGATCGGGCGGGTGAGAGTGCGGGTGCGGGGGTGGAGCTTCCGGGCGGGGTCCGAGACGAGGTCGTTGAATGGCAGGCTGGAAGCCTGCCCCACCGGTTCTCAGTTGAGTGATTTCTGGAAACGTTGGCGGAGAAGGATGGCGATGAGGTTGAACGAGCAGAGGACCACAAGCAGGACGATGATGCCGGCGGCGGCGACTTTCTTGAACTCGTCCTGGGGCATGTTGGCCCACGAGTAGATCTGCAGCGGCATGGCGGAGAAGTCACTCATCAGGCTCTTGGGCGTGTTCATAATGAACACGATGCCCGAGACGACGAGGATTGGGGCGGCCTCGCCGATGGCGCGGCTCATCGCCAGGATCGCGCCCGTCATGATGCCCGGGACCGCCGCGGGCAGGACCATCCGCGAGACCGTCTGCCACTTCGTGGCCCCGAGCGCCAGCGCCCCTTCGCGCAGCGACGGGGGAACAGCGCGGATGGCCTCGCGTGTTGAGACGATGACGATGGGGAGCACGACGAGCATGAGGGTGAGGCCCGCGGCCAGCACGCCGCCGCCGAAGGGCACGTGGAAGTACCAGGGTTTGTCGCGCCCCCCCACTTCGATCATGGTGTCGGGGTTGTACGAGGCGATGCTCGCGCGGGGGACCTCGACCAGTCGCGGTGTGCCCTCGGCGAGCCCCTTGTCGGTGTTGAATATCTTGAGGGTCTTCGGCGTGGTGCCGCTGAGCCGGCCTTCGACGGTCTCGCCGGTGGTGAGGGTGAAGCGGTGGGTCCGGACGTAGTTCGCCGACTGCGAGGCGATGTCGGCGCGGTTGATGACCTGTTCGCCGGTCTTGAGATCGTCGAGAACAAGGGTGGTGTCGTCTTCGCCGAGGGAGGTGCCGACGAGTGTGGTGTTGTTCTTCAGGGTGATGGTGAGGACGTCGTCGTAGTTGGAGAGGTTGGCGGGGCCGAAGAGGCCGAACATGCGGGCGAAGGCGGTGAGGCCGATGATGCCGTAGACGACGCTGGGGACGCCGGCGAGGTTGGAGATGTTGAGCTGGATGAACTCGTGGATCCGCCGCAGGATGCGCTGCTTGGGGCCGTACTCCTCGAGCAGCACGGCGGTGCCAACTCCGAGCGGGATGGCCACCGCGGCGCAGACCAGGCACACCCACACGCTGCCCCACAACGCGGCCTTGAAGCCGGCCTTCTCGGCGAAGCGCGAGGGGTAGTTCGAGAGGAAGTCGCTATTCAGGTGCCCCCAGCCCTTGGAGAAGATGGCGATGAGCAGGATGGCAAGCACCAGACTGGTGAGGCTGGTCACCGCGAGGCACACGACGAGGAACGCCCGATCGGCGAGACGTCGCTTGGCGAGCGACCGCGGGCGGGCCGAGGACACCGGGGCGGCGAAGGTCGGCAGGGAGGTCATTGGTACGCCTCCCGGAACCGCTTCATCACCAAGTGGCCCGCGACCGTGAGCGCGAAGGTGAACACAAACAGCAGGGCCGCGACCGCGTAGCAGGAGAGGTACTCCACACCGCCGGCGGGCGCATCACCGAGGAAGATCTGCACCATGTAGCCCGTCATCGTCTGCATCTGCTGACGCGGGTCGGCGGTGAGGTTGGGCAGGCTGCCGGCGGCGAGTGCAACGATCATCGTCTCGCCCACAGCTCGGGCGAGCGCGAGGAGGAACGCCGCGATGATGCCGGACAGGGCCGCGGGGACGACGACCTTCAGCGAGACGTCGAGCCGCGTGGCCCCCACGGCGTAGGCCCCTTCACGCAGGCTGCGGGGGACAGCGCGGAGGGCGTCCTCACTCAGCGAGCACACGATCGGCAGGCACATGATGCCCACCGCGATGCCCGCGGACATGGCGTTGTAGACCTCGAAGTTCCCGATCTTCTGCAGCGACGGCGTGATGAACACCAGCGCGAAGTAGCCGTAGACCACCGTGGGCACGCCAGCGAGGAGTTCGAGCGTGGGCTTCAGGAAGGCCCGCACGCGCGGCGTGGCGTATTCCGAAAGGTAAATCGCGGTGACCAGCCCAATGGGCAAGGCCACGAGGGCCGCGACGGTGCTGACCACCAGCGTCCCCGACACCAGCGGCCAGATGCCGAACTTCTTCTCACCGCCGAGCAGCGGGTTCCACTCGGTGCCGAAGAAAAACCCCGTGAGCGAGACCTCCGGCCGGCGGAAAAAGGCAAAGGCTTCCGTGGCGAGCACCACGAGGATCGCAGCGGTGACAACCAGCGAGAAGACGCCGCAGAGTGCCAGGGACAGATTGACAATCGCCTCGCGGACGTTCCGCCATGACTTTGAGCGCGGCCTCCCGCCCATGGTCGGTGCGCCAAGGTGGGCGGAGGGGAGGGAGGTCATAGGGAAGTCAAAGCGAAAAGTGAAAAGCGCAAATCAGAGGGACGGGCCGGGATCGTAATCGACCGCGTGAATGGGCTCTGGGCTGGGAAAGACGCGGCCCGCTTTGGGGCGGGCCGGGCCTGGGTCGTCGGGGTTCCGGGGTGCGCTGGCGGAAGACATGCTTCCGCGGACGGAAGCATGCCACCCGTGTGCGTGCCCCCCGTTCGCGTGCCACCCGGAAGCGGTCAGTTGTAGAGCTCAGCGAGGGGGCCGTGCTTGTGCTCGCCCTTCTCGTTCAGGAACTGGGTGCCGGTGCGCTTGGACTCGAAGTTGGCCTTGACCTTCTTCAGGATCGAGTCGGGCAGGCGCACGTAGCCGACCTGCTCAGCCAGCTTCGCGGCGTTGTCGATGTAGTACGACACGAACGCCTTCACGGCGGGCTTGCTGGCCGACTTCGCGTTCACGTAGATGAACAGCGGGCGGCTGAACGGGGCGTAGGTGCCCTTTTCAACGGTCTCGTGGCTGGGAGCGATCGCGCCCTTGCCGGCGTCGACCGCGAGGGCGTTGAGCTTGTCCTTGTTCTCGACGTAGTACGCGAAGCCGAAGAAGCCCAGAGCGGCCTCGTCGCCCTCGACGCCGCGGACGAGAACGTTGTCGTCCTCGGAGACGGACATGTCAGCGCGGATGGCACCCTTCTTGCCCGCGACGACTTCCTTGAAGTAGTCGAAGGTGCCCGAGTCGGTGCCGGGGGAGTAGAGCTTGATGGGCTTGGCGGGCCAGGCGGGGCGGATGTCCTGCCAGGTCTTGATGGTCGAGCCTTCGAGGTAGATCTTCTTGATCTCGTCGAGGGTGATGTCCTTGGCCCAGTCGTTCTTCTTGTTCACGACGAACGAGAGGCCGTCGAAGGCGATGGGCAGCTCGATGAACTCCACGGCGTTGGAAGCGGCCTTCTCGATCTCGTCCTTGTTCACGGGGCGGGAGGCGTCGGCGATATCGATCTCGCCCGCGACGGCCTTCTTGAACCCGCCGCCGGTGCCGGAGATGCCCACGGCAACATCAACGCCGGGGGCGGCCTTCTTGAACTCCTCGGCGACGGCCATCGAGATGGGGGCGACCGTCGAGGACCCGTCAACCTTCACCGCGCCCTTGACCTTGGTGTAGTCGGTGGCGTCGGCGAGAGCGAGGGCGGGGACAAGCCCGAGCAGGGCGGCGGCGAGGCGGATTCGGTTGCTGTTTTTCATGGCTTCTCTGTGGTCGGGGTGGTTGAGCGATGCAGAGGAAGGGTAGTTGGGGACTGTTCAGATTCTGTGAAGGGGCTTGGGGTGCCGGGGGGCCGAGGGGGCCGAGGGGGCCG
>CAYZFW010000278.1:4260-4695 GCA_964477615.1 uncultured Phycisphaeraceae bacterium
GGTGGGTGGAGAGCACGCAACCGGGCTCGCCAGCGCTTCGGGCGGGGTGTGTTAGGATCGGGGGATGGAGAAATCGGGGTACGAGATTGCGCTGGAGCGGATTGAGAAAGCTCGGCGAGACCTTGCCCCACAACTGGAGCTCTTGGGGCTGGGGCTCACAACCGTTCCACCTGAGATTGGATCGCTTACCACGCTGCGCCGGCTGTTCCTCATCAACAACCAACTGACGGCGCTCCCGCCCGAGATCGGCGCACTCACTGCGCTGAATGAGTTGTTTCTAGGCGGGAATCAACTGAGGGCTTTGCCGCGAGAGATCGGCTCACTCAAAGCGCTGAAGTTTCTGGAAGTCGTCGGAAACCACCTGACGGCTTTGCCGCAGGAACTCGCGCGTCTGCTTGATCTGCAGCGGCTCCTTCTCGGGAACAACCGAATCGC
>CAYZFW010000279.1:0-4677 GCA_964477615.1 uncultured Phycisphaeraceae bacterium
CGGCACCGCCAGCACGATCAACGGCGACTGGTGGGAACTGACCAACACCGGCACCATCGCGATTGATCTCGCCGGCTTCCAGTGGGCCGACACCGAGGACGCGCTGCCCAGCACCGACTCGAACTTCTTCCCCTCCTTCGTCATCACCCCCGGGCAGTCGATCATCATCCTCGAAGAGACGACCGCCAGCGAGTCCGCGTGGCGCACGAACTGGGGCGTCCCCAGCAGCGTCGCGATCCTGTGCATGGACGAGATGGTCGACGACAGCACCCCCGACGGCGACACCTTCTCGGGCCTGGGCAGCAGCAACGACGGCGTGTTCTTCTACTCGCCCGCCGGTGACCTGCTCTCGTCGTACCTGTACGCCCAGAACACGCGCGGCGTGTCGTTTGAGATTTCTCAGGACGGGACCAACCTTGGCCTGAGCGTGGTCGGTGAGAACGGAGCGGTCCGCGCCGCCAACAACGACATCGGCTCTCCCGGCACCTCGGTGCCCGCGCCGGCGATGCTGCCGGTGGTGGCGATGGGCGTGCTGGGCATGCGTCGCCGGAGCCGCTGATCCGGCCCAAGTCACACACAACACCCCCGGCCCCCCGGCCCCGTGTCCAGCGAGAGAGAGGGCACGGTTCCGGGGGCCGGGCTCTGCTTCGCACCGGGGGTTTCAATCCGCAACAAATGAGAGTCGCGGCCGCGCGATGCGGTCGAGAAGGAACACCATGAATAAGAGCATCTGTGCGCTGCTGGCGCTGGTCGGTACGGGTTCGGTTGCGACGGGCGGCATCACCTCGCTGAACCTCGCGGACTACACGCTGACGGCGACGTACGCGCTGCCCGCCGTCGCGGCTGAAGAGGCCTCGGCGGTGACGTATAACTGGGACACCGGCACGCTTTTCGTGCTGGGCGATGAGGGCGACGCCGTGGTGGAAGTGAGCACCACCGGCGTGCAGCTCTCGGTCATGACGCTGTCGGGCTTCGCCGACACCGAGGGGCTGACCTATGTCGGCGGCGGTCAGTTCGTCATCACCGAGGAACGCGAGCAGGACGCGTACCGGTTCGCGTACTCGGCTGGTGGATCGGGCACGCGTGGGCTGATGCCGTTTGCGTCCATCGGCGGCACCGTCGGAAATGTCGGCGTCGAGGGCATCTCGTACGACCCCAGGAACGGGCGGTTCATCACCGTGAAGGAAAAGACCCCCGCGAACGTGCTCGACAGCACGCTGACCTTCGGGAACCCTGGCTCGGCCTCGAGCGCTTCTCTGTTCGATCCCACCGGGCTTGGCCTGCTCGACCTCTCGGACGTGCAGGTGCTGGCGACGGTGCCGGGCCTCGTGGGCGGCGTCGATGAGGACAACCTCCTGATCTACAGCCAGGAGTCGTCGCGGCTGCTCGAAGTGACGCGCAACGGGACGGTGCTGAGCTCGTTCGATCTCGCCGGCGTGACCGACGCCGAGGGCGTGACGATCGGGCCGGACGGGACGATCTACATCGTGGGCGAGACGCCGGCGCTGTACGTGCTCACGCCGACGCCCGGCGCGGCGGGGCTGGTGCTTGCCGGCGGGCTGGTTGCGGCTCGTCGTCGGCGTGCTTGAGTCAGTTAACTCGGAAGTGAAAGCGGCCCCGTTGCCGTGACGGGGCCGTCTTTGCTTTTTGAGGCTGACGGAGTTGCTGAAGCCCTTCGGAGAGCACCGAAGTCCATCGGAATGGACTTCGGTGGCACGGCGAGCCTCATTGGCGACAGATCAGCGGCGGAGCGATTCGACGGCGCTGGGGATGCGGTCGAGGAGGTCGGTGGCGAGGAGGCCGCCCGCGGCGTTTGTGTGCTGGCACCACGCGGCGGCGGCGTCGGCGTGGGCGGTGACGGCGGCGCGGGCGCACTCGAAGAGTGGTGGGGTGGAGGTTCCGGTGGCTGTGGGGCGCGGCGGTCCGGCGGTCGCCTGCGCGAGAAGGCCGGCGATGAGGCCCGCGAGCACATCGCCCGATCCGCCGGTGGCGAGGGCGGGGTTGGGGCGGTCGAGGGTCCAGGTGTCGTGGGCGTCGGCGACGACGGTGCGGGCGCCCTTCAGCACGACGGTGACGCCGAGTTTCTGGGCGAGGGCGGCGGCGGCAAGGGGGCGCTCGGACTCGGTTGTTGCGCTGTGGTGAATGTTGAGATTGGCGGCGAGGCGGTCGAACTCGGCGGGGTGTGGAGTGAGGACCGACGCGGCTCTGACGTCGCGCGGGAGATCACAGGTGCGGGCGAGGGCGTTGAGGGCGTCGGCGTCGGCGACGACGGGGACGCGCTCCTGGCCGAGGGCGCGGAGGACGAGTTGATCGACCGCGGGCGCTGGGCCGAGGGCGGGCCCGATGACGATGGCGTCGACGTGGGTGAGTTGGTGATCGAGGATTTCCGCGGCGAGGTGCGGGATAATCGCGCCGGATTCATCGACGGGGATGGGGACGCCGGTGCAGACGGGGGCGATGGTGAGGGCGTGGTCGAGCAGCGGGGCGGGGAGCATGAGGCGGGCGAGGCCGCAGCCGGAGCGGAGGGCGGCGAGTGCGGCGAGCCCCGCGCCGCCGAACATGCGGACGGCGCGTGCGGGGGCGTCGGGGGGTGTGAAGGCTGAGCCGCCGATGACGAGGACGGTGCCGAAGGTGCCCTTGTGGCCGGTGGTGGGGCGGAGGGGGAGTGAGGGCAGGGCGGGCATGGGGGAGGGTAGGAGTGGGGGTGGCGGGTTCGGGGATCGGGGTTCAGAACTCAAAGCTCAAAGCTCAATTCTTGGTGAGCGCATGGCACATCGCAAACGGCAAATAGCAAATGGCAAATCGGATTGAGGATGGTGGTGGGAGGTGATGAAAAACCACGGCCTGCTGGTTGGGCGAGCCGTGGTGGGTGGTTGTGGGATTGGATGTCGCGAGCGTTGGATGGTGCCGCTCCCTGACGGTCGCGGCTCCGATGGAGCTGCTTAGCGGCGTCGGCGTGACGCGGTGAGGGCGGTGATTACAAAGGCCGCGGCGGCGCTCGGTGTGGGCACGACGGTGCCGGAGAGTTCGAAGGGGAGTTCGTAAGCGCGGCCCGGCGTGTTCTCGTCGACGAAGCCCTCGCGACCTTCGAACCACACCCGCGGCCCGGTGGACGAGCCGGTGATCGAGTTGAACAGGCGAGCGTTGTGGTTGGTCACGCTGGTGCGCGGCGAGACGAGGGGGGTGAAGACGTTCGCCGAGGGAGACGAGGCGCCGACGAACGACCACTGGATCCAGTAGCGGCCTTCGGGGAGGAAGCCGAGCGCTTCGATGTCGGGCATCTGCACGGTATAGGCGAACACGGGGCGGACGGTCGAGGTGCCCGTGGGGCTCTGGCGGTGCGCGACGAAGGTGCCGGGGCCGGGGGTGTAGACGAGATCGGTGGCGAAGACCGGCGTGGGGAGTACGGGCGGGGCGTCGGGCGAGCCGGCGGAGTAGGGCGTGTCGGTCCAGAGGTTCACGCGGATCTGCGTGACGGTGGGGCTCGTTTGCGAAGTCTGGAAGGCGTAGACGGTGAGGGCGTCGAGTTTCCACCCGCCGCCGGTGACGGTGAAGTCCTCGGCGACCGCGGTGTTCGCCGAGACGGTGGCGCCGACGCCGGAGGTGGAGAAGAGGAAGGTGCTGCCGGGGACGTTGTATCCGTCGGAGTTTGAGATAGGGAGTCCGGCGATGGAGCCGGTGCCGCCGGTGGGGTTGGTGATGAACCCGCCGTTGGTGTGGAGCAGGGCGGCGTGGGCGGCGCCAGAAATCGACAGAGCCGCCGCGAGTCCGAGCGCGGCGACGAGGGAGTGGGGGCGCGAGTACAGAGTGTGACGCATCGTGTTTTCCTCCTAGTAGCTGCCCTTCTGGGGCGGTGTACATGATAGCGCGGAATGCTTGGCAGAGCAGCCATCGAACTGAGATCGCGGGAGGGTCTTCAGCAGCCCGAGCCGCTTGCCTTTTCTCGTGGCCTGCGGGGAATTCGATCCGGCTATCGACGCCAGCTTGCGTAGGGGAGCCGCCCGAATGACGCGGCGAATGCGCCGATCATCTCCGCTTCAATCGGCCTCGCTTCATCGGCCTTGGTCGTCATCCAGGCGACGACGAGTTGTTCCGAATCCTTCAGCTGCCAGATCGCTCGCCCACCCCAATGTCCGCGTCTGCCCTTTGGAAACCACAGGTACGCACGCATTCTGTGTCGAATTGGCGGGCTCGACTGGCCGTAGTAGAGAATCGATGATCGCGGACTCCACTTCAGCATGAGCGATCTAACATCGAGAGTCGGGGAGGTGCCCTTGCGATACGGCCCAGGATTCTCCGCCAGAAAGGCTGGGGCGTCGCCATTCGACCGCAAGATCACGTAGACGCCTGGGTGCTTTCCCGGCACCGATGCCAGGTCTGTCTGGCGGAGTCGATCGATCGACTCAAACCCGTGGAAGCCGAGCCGGGCGAGCGTAGCGCAGTCTTCCGCAAAGGTCTGAGACGGCATGGTCGAAATCGGGGATCGCTGGGACATCAGACTTCGCTTGCTTCAACACGGGTATCCCAGCGCGGCTCCTCATTCGACCGACACACTCATGAGGCCGCCACGAGAAGGCCGCAGAAGCCGCATAGTAGACTACCGCAATGCCGCTGCCCATCCACACCGACCCCCACAACGTCATCACCCTCACGCTCCGCCAGGAGGGCCGCCCCGTC
>CAYZFW010000280.1:0-4636 GCA_964477615.1 uncultured Phycisphaeraceae bacterium
ATGCTGCTGGCGAGGCTGCTCATGGCGGCGGCGAAGAGGCCCGCGAGCATGAGGCCGCGCACGCCGGGGGGCGTGTGGTCGAGGATGAACGAGAGAAAGACCCTCCGGCCCTCGGGCGGCGTGCCGGGTGCGGCGTCGCCCATGAGGTCCGGGCGCTTGTAGAACACAAACAGCAGCAGGCCGATCACGAGGAACAGGGCCGCGACGATCAGGCCCAGGATGTTCGAGACGACGGCCGACTGGCTGCCCTTCAGCGCGTTTTTGCAGGTGAGCATGCGCTGGGCGAGGTCGTGGTCGGTGCCGTAGACCGCGAGGTTGAACAGCGTGAGGCCGATGAAGGCGGACCAGACGGAGAAGTCGGTGGTCATGTCCCACCGCCAATCCAGCACGGCGAGCTTTGAGGTTCCGTCGTTGATGGTGGTGGTGGCGAGCGCCGTCCAGATGTCGGCACCGGGCGCGGGGATTTTCCAAAGCAGCAGCGCGATCGCCGCCACCGCGGCGAACACGAACAGGAATGCCTGCGGCACCTCGGTCCAGATGACGGCGTCGAGGCCGCCCAGCACGGTGTAGAGGATTGACGCCGTGGCCGCGATGGCGATGGAGGCGATGAGGTGCGGGGCGGAGAGATCGCCGAAGGCGATGAGGGAGACCGGGATGGCGGCGATGTAGAGACGGGCACCGGAGGCGAACAGACGACCGATCATGAACGCCCCGCTGCAAGCGCGCCGGGCGTTGCCGCCCATCCGCCGCTCGAGGAGCTGGTACACGGTGGTCACGCTCTCGCGGTAGAACGCGGGGATGAACCACACCGCGACGACGACGACGGCGAGGACGCTCGAAAGCACGCCCGCGAGGTAGGTGAGGTTCCCGCCGTAGGACTGCTCGGGCGCACCGATGAATGTGGCGGCGGAGACACTGGTGGCCACGACGCTGACGGCGGCGGCCCAGGCGGGCATCCGCCCGCCGCTGAGGAAATAGTCACTGACGGACTTCTGGCGGCGCGAGAACCACGCACCCAGGGCCACCATCGAGAGGAGGTACGCGCCGACGATGGACCAGTCGAGCGGGGTGAAGCCGGATTGGGCGAGCGCCGATGGCACAGCCGTAACTTCGGCCCGCACACCAGTTTGACTTCAGAGAGGCGCCATTCGCACGTGCATGTCATCCAGTCGGTCCCGGGCGACGAACGCGAACCGATCTCGCGCTTGCGACCGCCGTGCATCCGACCAACTCTTCGAGCCGGACTCTGGTCAGCACCGAAGTGAGCAGGTCTCGGTAGGCCGCGATGCTCTCGGTGTCGGTTCGGAGCACCAGAAGCCCAGAGTGCTGGCCCGGGGCGTAGGCTCTCATGTCGCCGAACCCCTTGTCTGCTGTGATGAAGAACACTTTCTCGGCCTGAACCAAGGGCCAAAGGGCGGAATCCTTGGTGCCAGACCACCCCTGTCCTCGGACCGAACGCACTTCGTAACCCGCTCGCGTCAAGACCTCGCCCACCATGTCCGAGAGCGATTCGTCGAGTTTGACGGCCATCGACATCTCAGGCCACCAATGAAGTGTGCGACGCCTCCGCGGCGAACCGCAGCGCGGCGACGAGGTCTTCCTTGGTCAGCTGCGGAAACTGACGGAGCAGATCGTCAGCAGAGAAATCCGCCAACGAAGCGACGATCACGGCGACGGGGATGCGGGTGCCCCGGATGCAGGGCTCTCCATGGTGCAGGTCACGGTCGCACACGATTCGGGTTCGCCAGTCGGGTTGTGCGGTGTTCATGCGGACGGCTCCCATCAGATGTGCGGATCATAGGGGCGCTCCGTTGTCGCCCAGAACCGACCCGAGTCGTCACTCCCGGCTATCCTCCCGCCCATGTCCATCATCGTCTTTCAACATTGGAATCTCGGCAAGCCCGGACGCCTCGGGCGCACGCTCCGTGACCATGGTTTCCGCCTCGATATCCGCCGCCTTGATCAGGGCGACGCCGTGCCACCAGACTTTGACGGCGTGGACGCGGTGGTCTCGCTGGGCGGGCCGCAGAACGTCGGAGAGTCGCACCCGTGGATGCAGCCGGAGATGGACTTCATCAAGGGGGCGCACGCCCGGGCGATCCCGGTCATCGGCATCTGCCTGGGGCACCAGCTGATTGCCGCCTCGCTGGGCGGAAAGGTGACCAAGCTGGCCGCGCCCGAGATCGGGGTGTGCGAAGTGAACATCGGGCCAGCGGGTCACACCGACCCGATCCTGGCCGGGATCGCTTGGCGGTCGCCCCAGTTCCAGAGTCACAGTTACGAGGTCTCTGAACTCCCGCCAGACGGTGTCGCGCTCGCGTCGAGCAAGGCGTGCAAGGTGCAGGCGATGCGCGTCGGCATGCGGACCTACGGCTTCCAGTACCACTTCGAGCTCGACCGCGAAGGGTGCAACGCGTACATGGCCGAAGAGGGCCCCGACGCGTGCGCCGCGGCGGGGGTGTCGATGGACTCCTACCGGCAGGCGATGGACAAGCAGTACGAGATGTTCTCGCGGTTGGCCGACCGCCTGTGCGTGAACATGGCGACGATGCTGATCCCGCGGGTGGCGAGCAAGGTGGGATGAGGGGGGGAAGGTACGCGGAGGGACGGAGGCGCGAAGGCACGGCGTGTCTGCATTTCGCTACGCTCGGATGATCCAACTGTCCGTTTCCCTTCTTCCCTTCGTGCCTCAGTGCCTCCTTGCCTTCGTGCCTTCCTCCCATGCGCTTCTCCCTCCCCGTTCCCCCCGGCTACCTCTTCCACCGCGACTTCTGTTCGTACGGCTACTTCCTGCTCATGCCCAACCGCTGGGACCCCGCGCGGCGGACCCTCACGCGGCCGCTAAATCTCGAGGGCGGCGTGGCCACACTGACGGTCGCTCAGCCCGATGGGAAGTCTTCGCCGCTGCGGATCATGACCGACCGGGCCATTTCACGCCGTGAGAAGGCGGAAGCGGTCGCGCAGTTGCGTCGTATGCTGAGCCTCGACGACACCGGCGTCCGCGAGTTTCACCGGCTCGATCCGCGCTGGAAAAGCTCGGGGCGGGGCCGGCTGATGCGGTCACCCACGTTCTTCGAGGACGTCGTCAAGACGGTCACGAGTTGCAACGTGGCGTGGCCCAGCACCATCATCATGAACCGAAAGCTGTGCGAGGCGTTCAATCCGGCCTTCCCGACGCCGGCGCAGCTTGCCCGCACCCGCCCGGCCGCGCTGCGGGCGCGGTGCTCTGTGGGGTACCGCGACAAACGGCTGGTGGAACTGGCGAAACTGGCGGTGTCGGGCGAACTCGACGCCGCGTGGTTCGAGGACCCCGCGACGCCGGACGACGAGCTGCACGCGGCCCTCATCGATCTCCCCGGGATCGGCCCCTACGCCGCAGCGAACATCATGCAGTTGCTTGGGCGCTACCACCTCCTGCCGCTGGATTCCGAGAGTGTGCGGCACGGGCGGACCGTGCTGGGGTTCGACGGCACGGAGAAGCAGGTGATGAAGCGCGTGGACGCCCACTTCGAGCCCTTCGGCGCTCACCGCTTCCGCTCGTACTGGTTTGAGCTGTGGGACTGGTACGAGGCGAAGCGGGGCAGGTCGTGGACGTGGGACCCGCAGACGACGGGGAAGACGTTCACGGCGGCGCAGTTCTGACGTGGGCGAAGCGTTTCCGCCGCACACACGCAGCACGGGTACATGCCGTCGCTTGCGCAGCCGACGCCCCAACAGGCCGGAGATTTCTCTTGCACGCGAGCGGTCTGTATCGAAGACTGCGTGTATTCGACCGGCATCTGTACCGTTCGCTGGTCATTGCACGAATCGCGCGTGAACGCCGCCGACACGACCGTCCACGCCGCGATGGGAGAAAGTCAAATGAAACGCCTCATATCGGATCGTTCCGCGCGGCACGCCCGCCGCGTCGGCGGCGGCGCGCTCACGCTGCTGCTCTGTGCCGGCCTTGCGTGCGCCGGCACCGTCGTCATCATCGAGGGCAACGACACCCCCAACAACGACTTCCTGCACTCCCTCGGCGGGGCCGCGCAGGCCAACTACACCGCCAAGGGCTACGCGATCAACAGACTCAGTAACCAGCCTGCCGCGAAGACCGAGCAGGAGATCAAGGACGCCATCAACGCGCCCGGGGTCAACGCGGTGGTGTTCCTGGGTCACGGCGGCGTCAACGCCGACGGCACCGGCAAGCCGTGGCTCGCCTTCGGCTACCCCACCGGCGGCGATGCCTCCAAGGCGCTCGAACCCTCCGACCTCACGGGCAACTACAACGGCATCCTGCACGTCGAAATCCAGGCCTGCTCGCAGAACCTTCAGGCGTGGAAGAACAAGTTCCCCAACGCCAGCGTCGACGCGTGGTCGAAGACCGTCACCGGCGACCAGATGAAGAACGACGTCGCCAACGGGACGCCGAGCCGCATCCCGGAGAAAGCCTGCCCGACCTGTCCGACGCCTCCGCCGCCGCCGGTGAAGACCACCGACCGCCGCTTCGACGACGCCATGCAGCACTGCCCGCAGGGCAAGGGCACACCCGATGACGGCGACTTTGTCAACGACTGGCTGCAGTTCAACTTCCAGCTCCGCCCCGAACTCGTCCCGGTGTTTCCCGTGGTGCAGTTCAACGTCCGCACCTTTAACC
>CAYZFW010000281.1:0-4636 GCA_964477615.1 uncultured Phycisphaeraceae bacterium
GGAAACGCCAAAATAGGAAAAAGACAGACTCGTTAGAACCGAGTCTGCCTTATAAACGGAGAGGGTGGGATTCGAACCCACGTTACCCGTAAGGGTAAACCAGTTTTCGAGACTAGCGCCTTCAGCCGCTCGGCCACCTCTCCAGATGGTTGGGCGGGATGATATCGACCTTCTGGGCCGATTTCCATCGGCCGCCGCGTGTGGGCGAAGGGCCGCGACAAGCCCAGTAAGTCCTGTGTGCCAGTGAGCGGTTGGCGGCGAAATGCCGGGCTCAGGCTTCACACGATGGAACTCGTCCCGAGCAGCGACCGGCGCCGCAGGCCAATCGCACATCCGGCTTCGCGTCCGCATGCGCCAGCGTCTCGGCCTCGTTGGCGGACAGCTCTCCGGCTTGGCCCGCGGCCACTCGGGCCGTGGCGGACTGGAGGAGTTTCCAGGTGGCGTCGTCCAGCGTCAGCACGCGGTAGTGAGCGGGCACGGCGCGGTCCGCCGAGGCCGCGTAGCGGCGCACCAGTTCGCGGTCCACGCCGCTCAGAGGCGGGGAGCGGAAACCATCCAAAGTCGTCAACCATCAGTCGCAGTTCACGCGTCCAGCGGCCTCCCAAGCCTATACTCGCGCGACGCATGTTCGAACGTGTTTCACAGGTTGTTCAGCGGCTGCTCGAATACCGCCCGTGGGAGGTCGGGGTCGAACTCGCGATCCTGTGGCTGTTTGTCTACGTGGTGTACCGCTTCGTGCGCGGCACGCGCGCCGCCGGGGCGCTCAAGGGGCTGATCCTGCTGCTCATCGTCGGCACGCTGGGGGTGCGGGTGCTGGGCGAGCGGTTCTTCCCGCGGCTGAGCGTGCTGTACGACAACTTCCTGGGGTTCGCGGCGATCGCGCTGGTGGTGACGTTCCAGCCGGAACTCCGCCGCGCGCTGATCCGGCTGGGTGAGACGCCGTTCTTCCGTGCGAGCACGCCCGAGGTGAAGCCGGTGGTCGAGGCGATCGCGGGGGCGTGCGAGTTTCTCTCGCGGAACAAGTTCGGGGCGATCCTCGCGATCGAGCGGAGCGTGGGGCTGCGCGAGATGGTGGAGTCCGGGCGCATCATCAACGCCGAGGTGTCGTCTGATCTTCTGACGAGCATCTTCTGGCCCAACAGCCCGCTGCACGACATGGCGGTGGTCATCTCGGGGAAGAAGATCGTGGCTGCGGGTGTGCAGTTTCCCCTCGCCGAGCCCGGCGACATGCCCGTGCAGGAAAATCTTGGCACGCGGCACCGCGCGGGGGTTGGCCTGGCACGTGTGTCGGACGCGCTGGTCGTGATCGTGAGCGAAGAGACCGGGGCGATCAGTCTGGCCGACGGGCGCGAACTGACGCGCTGGCTGACGCCTGCAGCGCTGGCGCAGGAACTGACGACGAGACTTGGGCGCGCGGCGCTCCCGGCCCCCACCGCGACCGAAGTGCAGGAGCGGGCCGAGGCCGCGGAGGTGGGGCTGGACGCCGACGGGGCGCGCCGTGGCCCTGAGCGTCGCAAGCAGCAGGTGCGGCTGAACCGGCCGAAGACCGATCTGGTCCGCAGCGGAGCGGCGTCCACCGGCGGCGATTCTGGGCACTCGTCGCGCTCGACGGGCACGGGCGATTCTGACAGCGGCACCGGCGGGAACGCGGGGGGCAGTGCGGGGGGTAGCGCCGTTGCGTGAGAAGTTCACAACTATCCTCGTGGTCACGCTGGTGACGCTGACGATCTGGTTGTTCGCCGAGGCCGAGAGTCTGGGGCACGAGTCGCTACCAGCGACGGTCGAGATCTCGGCAGTGGACGCGTCGCGCCTTGTGCAGCCCGCCACGGGGTGGGACGGGCGTGTGACGCTGGACGTCAGCGGTTCCCGGCGCGGGCTCGAACGGCTCCGCGACCTGCTCTCTCAGCCGGTGCGCATTGCGCTGCCGGGCACCATGCCCGAGGGGGAACAGAGCATCGACCTGCTTGATTCGCTGCAACTCAGCGAATCGCTGGTTCGCTCCGGCGTGACCATCGAGTCGGTCCGCCCGCTCCGCGCCGGCGTCATGGTGCGCGAGATCGTCACGCGCCAGGTGCCCATCCGCGCCGAACTCACCGGCGTGCAGGTGACCGGGCCGGTCGCCGTGACGCCCGACAAGGCGGACGTTCGTCTTCCCCGCGCGCTGGCCGAATCGCTCGGCGACAAACTCGAGGTGATCGCGCGCGTGCCCGAGTCGCAGCGTGCGCGGCTCGATCAACCGGGGCCGGTGGCTGTGCAGGCTGAATTGTCGTTGCCGGGGTTGCTTGCGGGTGAGACGGCCGCGCAGTTGCTGACGCCGCGGGCGTCGCTGGCGTTCAGTGTCCGCAGCACGCTGACCACGGCGACGTTTACGTTCCCCGTTCAGGTGCTCACGCTTCCCATCGAGTGGGGCGACTGGACCGTTGAGATCCGTGATGAGGACGAGCGGCTGACGGTGGAGCTCTCGGGGCCTTCGGACGTGATCGACAAACTGAAATCGCCCGAGGAAAGGCTGATCGCCGTGCTGGCGCTCTCGTCGGATGATCTGGCGAAGAAGGTGACGTCGAAGGAGGCGGGGTTCGGCGTGGTGCGCGAGGGCGTGTACTCGCCGTTGCCCGCAGGGGTGCAGGTGAAGACCGACAAGCGGACCGTGCGGTTCGAGGTGAAGAAGCGGGGCGAGCCGTGAGCGGCCCGTCCTCGCTCGAACACCTGTGCGATGCCGCGGCGACCCGCGCGGCCGATGCACGCACGGGGCTGGCTCTGCTCACGGGCGCCGAGCGCGCGGCGATGCTCAATGAGATCGCCGCGGCGCTGCGGTCCGGCGAGGCCGCGATCCTTGCGGCCAATGCACGAGATCTGGACGCGGCCGCGGACCTGGACCCCGCGATGCGCGACCGCCTGCGTCTGGATTCCAAACGCCTCACATCGATGGCCGATGCGGTGACAAGCGTGGCGTCGCAGCCCGATCCGGTGGGGCGCGTGGTCGATGGGCGCGTGCTCCCCAACGGCATCCGCCTCGAAAAACGCCGCGTGCCCATCGGCGTCGTGCTGGTGATCTATGAGAGCCGCCCCAACGTCACCAGCGACGCGGCGGCGCTGTGCCTCAAATCCGGGAACGCCGTGCTGCTGAAGGGCGGCAAGGAGGCCGCGCATACCAACCGCGCCGTTGCAGGTGTGATCGACAGCGTGCTCGCGCGGCGCGGCCTGCAGGGCGCGGTGACCTTTGTCGACACGACCGACCGCCGCGCCGTGGAACTCCTCGTCAAGATGCGCGGCCGAATCGACCTCGCCATCCCCCGCGGCGGCCCCGGCCTCATCAAGGCCGTCACCGAGGCGGCCACGATCCCCGTGGTCAAGCACGACGCGGGGAACTGCCACGTTTACCTTGATGAGCACTTGATCGGGCTTGAGGACGCCGCGGAAAAGATCGTCGTGAACGCCAAGGCGCAGCGGCCCGGCGTGTGCAACGCCGCGGAGACGCTGCTGGTACACGCGAAGTCCGCCCAGACGATCCTCCCCCGCGTCGCGGCGGCGCTGCTGAGCGCGGGTGTTGATCTCCGCTGCTGCGAGCGCTCGCGTGCGGTGCTCGCCGCGGCGGCGGCGGCCCGCACCGCCGCCGCGTTGCGTGATCACAGCGCGAAGATTGTCCCTGCAACCGACGCGGACTGGGCGACGGAGTACCTGGACCTGATCCTCGCGGTGAAGATCGTTGACTCACTGGAAGACGCCGCGGCCCACATCCGCACATGGGGCAGCCAGCACACCGAGGCGATCGTGACCGCGTCGCTCAGCGCGGCGCAGCGGTTCACATCGCTCGTGGATTCCGCGAGCGTCATGATCAACTGCTCCACCCGTTTCGCCGACGGCGGGGAGTATCAGCTGGGGGCCGAGATCGGGATTTCGACTGACAAACTCCACGCCCGCGGGCCGATGGGCGCGGAAGACCTGACGACGTTCCAGTGGGTGCTGACGGGGAGCGGGCAGGTGCGGGGCTAATCCCGGCCAATCGCCGCTTACCCGATCCGATCGCGCCCGCCCATGTACCCGCGCAGCACCTGCGGCACGGACACGCTGCCGTCTTTGTTCTGGTACATCTCGAGGATCGGGATGAGCACACGCGGGCTGGCGAGCACCGTGTTGTTGAGCGAGTGGCAGACGACCGGTTTGCCGGAGGTGGAGTCGCCCTTGTAGCGCATGTTGAGGCGTCGGCACTGGTAGTCGTAGAGGCGCGACGCCGAGTGCGTCTCGCCGTACGCGCCCTGGGGGCGGCCGTCAGAGCCAATCTCGCCGCGTCCGGGCATCCATGATTCGATGTCGATCATGTCGGCGTTCTTCACGCCCAAATCGCCCGTGCAGCACTGCAGCAGGCGGTACGGCAGCCCCAGCGATTGGAGCAGTTCCTCCACGATCGCGATCATCTTCTTGTGCCACTGGCGGCTCTCGGACTCGTCGGCTTTGCAGATCACCACCTGCTCGACCTTGTCGAACTGGTGGATGCGGTACAGACCCGCCGTATCGCGCCCCGCCGCGCCCGCTTCGCGACGGAAGCAGGTGCTGACCGTGCAGTATTTCAACGGGAGCTTGGATTCATCGATGATCTCGTCGGCGTGGAGGCCCATGAGGCCGACCTCGCCGGTGC
>CAYZFW010000282.1:0-4635 GCA_964477615.1 uncultured Phycisphaeraceae bacterium
GCCGTGGTGCTGACGCTGCTGGCGGTGCTGGTGGCGAGCGTCGCCGCCGACCGGCCATCGCCGCGCGCCGATCTCACGTTTATCGACAGCCAGGACTTCATCAGCCTCGACCCGCAGCGGGTGAGTTACATGCAGGACATCCGGGCCGTGGCGTGCATGTACGAGACGCTGACGCGCAACGACATCCACTCGCCGGACTTTGACGTGGTCCCCGCGCTTGCCGAGTCGTGGACGGTCTCGCCCGATTCGCGCCGGTATGTCTTCACGCTCCGCACGAACGCCAAGTGGTCCAACGCCGACCCCGTGCGCGCCTCGGACTTCGTCTTCGCGTGGAAGCGGGCGATGCTGCCCGATACCGCGGCGGACTATTCGTCGCTGTTCATGAAGATCAAGGGGGCCCAGGCGTTCTTCGATCACCGCGTCGCGTCGCTGAAGGCGTACGCGGCCCGTCCCGCGTCTGAGCGGACCCCCGCCGCGGCCGCCGCGCTGCGTGCGGAGTCCGACGCGTTCTTCTCGGCGAGTGTCGGCGTCCGAGCCGAGGGCGACCACACGCTCATCGTCGAACTCGAGCAGCCCGTGACGTACTTCACCGATCTGATCGCCTTCGGCCCCTTCGCGCCGGTCCACCCCCCCACCGTCGAGCGGTTCGTCACGCTCGACGCCGCGACCGGCGAGATCCGCCAGGACCACTCGTGGACCAAGCCGCCCTACAACGTCAGCAACGGGCCGCTCGTCATGACCTCGTGGCGGTTCAAACGCGAGGCACGCTTCGAGGCCAACCCGCACTACTGGAACCAGAGTGCGATCAAGAGCCGCAGCGTCACCGTCTTGCCCATCGAGGACCAGAACACCTCGATCCTCGCGTTCAAGACCGGCGTCGCCGACTGGCACTGCGACGCGCTCGCCGACTACCTCCCCGAGATGCTCGACCAGGTGAAGCGGGGCGAGCGCGACGACCTCGCCGCCTTCCCCACCTTCGGCACCTACTTCTGGAACTTCAACTGCACCCCGCGCCTCACCGACGGGCGCGAGAACCCGTTCTACGACGCCCGCGTCCGCCGCGCTTTCGCCGTGTGCGTCGATAAGAAGGAACTCGTCGAGAAGGTCAAGCGCGGCGGCGAGCGCGTGTCCGATGTGTTCATCCCCGTCGGCTCCATCAAGGGATTCCACAGCCCCAAGGGCCTCGCGTACAACCCCGATGCGGCGAAGCGGCTCCTCGCCGAGGCCGGCTGGACCGCCAAGGCCCCCGACGGCTTACCCGCCCGCGCCGACGGCACGCCGTTCCCCGTCGTCACACTGCTCGTCTCGGCGGGCCAGTACCACAAGGACATCGCCCAGGCCCTCTCACGCACATGGGAGACCACCCTCGGCATCAAGACCCAGATCGATGTCCGCGAAACCAAGACCATGAAGGAGAAGCTCCGCCAGCGCGACTACATGATCTCCCGCGGCGGCTGGTGGGGCGACTATGGCGATCCCACCACCTTCCTCAACCTCCACCTCACGGGCGACGGCAACAATGACCGCGGGTACTCGAACCCCCGGTACGACAAGCTCATGCACGACGCCGCCCAAGAACCGGACGCCCAGAAGCGCCTGCGAATCCTCGAAGAGGCCGAGCGCATGACGATGGACGAGGAACTGCCCATCCTGCCCCTCTGGCAATACAACTACTACTACATGTTCAAGCCGCCGGAGAAGAACGGCACGCCAAACCCGGGAGGCCTGCGAGGAATCAGCACGCACCCCCGGCTGGTGCAGTACTACTGGATGATGGAAGTGGTGGGCTCGTCGCGAGCACCGCAAGCAAACTGATGCACCAACACCGGTCCGCTCGGCTGGCGCCGCGCTGGCTACGGAGCTTCGGTCGACTCAACATCGGAGTGTTCGATGTCGCCTTCCCAAACCCCCACATCGAAGGGGACATGCAGGCAGCCACGTCTGATAAGCGGCCTGCCGGTCGGTCGCCAGCGACGACTACATTTGGTCACATTTTCGAGTGATTCTCGAGCGGAATCCGTTCGCATGATCAGCGATCGCCCTTGATCCGAGTCCGGCTCGCGGCGACACTACGGCGGGGAAGACGATCGCCGGATCGCCCACGCACGTCGCTTGCTCCTTCTCGACTTTGTCTTTCCTTTCGTCCCACCGGAAGCACCATGCCTACATTCAACCGCAACGCCGTGACCGCCCTCGCCCTGCTCGCCGCACTTTCGGGCAGCGCCTTCGCCGGCGGCGTGCCCGCCTATTCCGGCTTCCAGATGCTCGCCCGCACCAATTTCGCCTCCAACCCCGGCGGCTCCTTCAACGTCCCCGGCTCCTGGTTCTTCTCAGGCGAGGACATCCGCATCAACAACATCCGTGACGTCGCGTTCCGTCTCAACGTCACCAGCGGCACCTTCCAATCCGTCTGGGCGGGCAAGGTCGTCGGCACAGGTCCCACCGGCGTCGGGGGCGTCGTCTACTCCTCCAACCCCGCCGACGACGCCTTCATCTCCCGCGTCTCCATCAACAACATCGGACGCATCATCTGGGAAGAGAACTTCACCGGCGGAACGCCCGGCGTCTACTTCCACGACATCATCCCCGCCACCAGCGGCCTGCTCACCACCCGACCCTTCGGCACCTCGTCGTGGTCGACGCCCAATGTCAACGACAACAACGAAGTCGGTTTCCGTTCCAACTTCGGCAGCAACCGCCAGGCCTTCACCTCCTGGTCGCCCGCCTCCCCCAACACCACCGTCGATCACGCCGTCGAGGCCGGGCTTGATCCGCTGAGCCCCTACTCGTTCCTCTTCACGCCGAACTTCAACAACCAGAGGCAGATCGCCGGGTTCGTCCGCCGGGGCCTCGCGGGCCAGACCGGCGGCAGCCAGCCCGACGAGATCCGCGTCTTCAACCCGAACGGCACCAGCGTCCTCATCGCCCAGGACCGCGACGCCAACCCTTCGTCTCCCTACGCCTCATTCGATAACAGCGTCGGCCTCTCCAACAACGGCAAGGTCGCGTTCATGGCCACGCTCGTCGCAGGCGGGCGCGGCGTCTTCGTCTCCGATGGCACCACCACCGTCACCATCGCCACCACCACCGCCCCCGCCACACAGATCTCCAACCTGGAGTTCTTCGCACCCTCCGTCAACGACAACGGCATCGTCGCCTTCCGCGCTTTCGATACCGCAAACCGACGCGCCATCTGGGTCGGCGACGGCACCACCCTCACCAAACTCGTCGTCGCCCAGCAGATCCTCCCCTCCGACCTCGGCGACGCCCGCGTGGACCAGAACGTCACCTCCTCCCCCGTCTTCGGCGGCGCACCGAGCATCAACGCCCAGGGCGACGTCGCCTTCAACGCCGGCCTCACCCCGCCCGACAACAACCAGATCGAATGGGGCACCGGCGTGTACGTCGCGCTCGTCGCCCCGCCGCCAGTCTGCCCCGGTGATCTCAACAACGACGGCAGCCGCAACACCATCGACCTGACGATCTTCCTCGCGGCGTTCGGCACCAGCGTGACGCCGGGCGTGAACGGCCCGGACTTTGACAACAACGGGAGCGTGAATACGGCTGATCTGGTGAACTTCCTTGGTGTTTTCGGCGTGCCGTGCCCGTAACTCGATCCGTGCCACGGGCTTCTCGCTTCTGACCGGGGGGCGAGATGCCCGTCCTGAACTCGTTGTTGCGTCCTCAAAGAGCACGGGCATCCCGAGGACGGGAAGCCCGTGGCACGTGGAACCACCCCGCTAAACTCCGGCGTGCCCCCAGAGTCCAAGAAAACTATTGCCCGTTCGCTCGGCCAGTTTGTGGGTCACATCATCCACGGCGTTCGGACGCCGGTCGGGGGGGTGGCCGCGTCGGAAACCGTGGAACTGAGGCGGGAAACGCAAACCGAACAGCGCGACACGCCGATGGGTATGGTGAAAGTCCGGCGCACGCTGATCGAGGAGGCCGAGGTGCCGCGTGCCTCCTCCGTTGGCGTCGATGGTGCCACGGGGAACGGTTCGGCACCCGGCGTGCGTGGGTGACCGGAGCCGTGTGCTTCTTTGAAGGTGTGCGTGTATCAGGGTTTCCAGGAGTGTTTGCGATGCCCAGTCGTCTGATGAATGTCCGCCGCGTCATGCTGCTCGCCCTGCCGCTGTTCGGCGTGGTGGGGGCGATGTCGGGCTGCGAAGAGAGCACGATGGTCACGCGCGGGTTTGTGGACCACTGGGGGCCGCAGGCCGCGGCGACCGCGCCGGCGACGGCGATCGCCACGCTCTACACCTCCGACGGCCCGCGCCTGGCGTTCGACAACAAGACGTCGAAGAGCTTTGAGGTCCGCTGGTGGGTGGGTCGCGTCGATCTCGATGCCCCCGGCGGGTTCACCGATCTGCGCACCGCGCAGCACCTGGGCACGGTGGTGCCCGCGGGGATGAAGGTGTCGCGCCACACGGGGCGCACGCCGTGGCCCACGGGCACGGTTGATGCCGTGGTGCAGGTGGAGGTGCGTGAGCGCCTTGAGGGCGGCGCGCTGGGCGAGGCGACGTGGCTCGAACTGCCGCGCCCCGGGCCGTACCTGCTGCGGGCGCAGGAGAACGAAGGCGTGATCGCCTACGACCGCCCGCGCGGCAAGGGCGAGGTGGTCACGATCCCCGCGGA
>CAYZFW010000283.1:0-4617 GCA_964477615.1 uncultured Phycisphaeraceae bacterium
GGGGGGTGTCAAACAGCGAGATGCCGTTGGCGTTGGCGGCATCGTTGGGAGCGTTGAAATTCGAGATGAAACCGCAGACCTTGAAGGCGGGCAGGCTCGAGGTGTAGTCGAACGAGACCGGCATGCGGAAGCGGTTGGCCGGGTTGTTGAAGCCCGAGCAGGCGACGATGATGAAGCAGCCCTGATCGCGCAGCCACTTGCCAGCAGCGGAACCGGGAGCATCGAGGAAAGCGTCGCCCCAGGTGGTCCAGGAGGCGGGAATCGCGGTTTCCATCGAGTCGGGCACGCCGAAGTCGCAGATGCCGCAGAACACGGCCTGCTCGAACTGGTTCAGACCCTCGGCCTCCTGGGCTTCGGGAAGGGGCCCGACCATCTTGAGGTACTGGGCGTTGATGCCCATTTCCTCGGGGGCGGGAGCGGTCTTGAAGACGCCCAGCTGGACGCCCTTGGCGTCGGCGGGGTTGGTGATCTGCTTGATCACCTGGCGCTTGGAAGAAGAAACGTTCGTGGCGATGGTCGTCTCAGCGGTCGAAACGCTGGTCAGAGCCAGCACGCCGCCGGCGATCGCCGACATCCACATACACTTTCCCACTGCTCTCACTCCTTTCACTGCTCTGCCGTAGGGGCGCTCGTCGGGTCACGTCCCGACGGGGGCCATCCACGGCTCCGAGTCAATGCTGGATTGGAAGAAACACGGTCCACACACAACACAAACCGAGCAAGGTCACACCCCTGCTCGGGTTTCACGCACGGATAGGGGTTCGGAATTGAATCAAAGTCGAGACGTCGGGGGGGGACTGGGGGATCACGGGGTTCACCTATTATCAACCAGGATTCACGCGGAGCAAGCGAAATCCGAACACAATCGCCTATTGGATGGCAGAAGTTTGCGAATCCGGGGACTCGATCATCGGCGGGAAAAGACCACTTGCCGAGATGAGTGTGGGGAATTTCCGGTCAAACGAGGTGCGTCCTGAGGAGATTATCCCACAATTCAGAGATAGGCATGGGGAAATGGGGGAGTTGCCGGAGTTTGGGCGGCCAAAAAGGGGTGCGGAAGGCACCGAGGGACGAAGGCACGCAGGCACTGAGGGGGGGCGCGGGGCCCGCGGAATCAGCAGGCGGAGCCGAAGACGCCGAGCATGAAGGTGAGGTCGAGGGTGTTGACGAGGCCGTCGCCGTTGAAGTCGCCGTTGGTATTGGGGGTGACGGCGGTGCCGAAGTTGCCCAGGAAGATGGTGAGATCCTGGGTATTGATGGCCTTGTCGCCGGTGATGTCGCCGGGGAGGGGGGCGTTCAGGATGAGGTTGGAAGTTGAGGCGTCGGCGCCGGTGTTGCCTTGGGCGTCGACGGCGACGACGCGGATGCGAGCCTGGGTGTCGCAGATGTTGGGGACGAGCCAGTTATAGGACCCGTTGCGGGGTTGGCCGGTGGCGATGGTGGTGGGCCAGGTGTTGCCGCCGTCGAGCGAGAGTTCGATGTTGACGGAGGAGACGAGGTTGTCGTCGTCGGAGACCCAGGAGATGGTCTGGGAGGAGGCGGGGTTGAGGGTCTGGCCGCCGCGGAGGGTTTGGAGGTAGGCGGTGGGGGCGAGGCCGCCGTTGGGGCCGGGGGTGCCGAGGTGCTTGGGGACGTGCATGGCGATGCAGTGCATGACGCCAGCGGCGGTGACGATGGCCTGGCAGGGGACCTGTCGGATGGTATACGAGGGGCCGAGGGCGGAGGTCCAGGCGGCGAGGGAGAGGTTGTTGCCGTTGTTGTTGACGACGGTGGTGTTGGTGTAGGTGGGGAGGAGGAGGAGGTTGTTGCAGATGACGGTGTTGGTGTAGGTGTAGTGCGTGCCGCTGACGGAGAAGGCGGGGACGCGGGTGACGGTGAAGCCCTGGCCAGCCATGAGGGTGGCGGTGGAATCGCAGATGTTGTCCTGGGTGGAGCCGGGGTTGAGCGGCCAGTCGGAGATCATGACCTTGTTGTCGCCGAGGATCTGCATCCACATGTCGATGTGCTGTGTGGCATCGACGGAAGTGGGGAAGGGCTGGGTGATGGTCATGTTGAGGCCCTGGTAGGTGTTCCAGAGGCCTTCGATCTGAGTCTGGGTGAACCAGGGGTTCTCGTTGTTGATGAGCTGGGTGGCGTAGCCGCGGTTGTTCGCGTCGAGGTGGAAGTTGCCGCCGCCGTGGACGAGCTGCTGGGCGCCGATGCCGATGGAGTAGAGCTTGTGGCCCTTGATGGCGGCGAAGGCGTCGGGGTGGAGGTTGTCGTTGGGACGGGGGCGGTTGTACTCGTGGTCGGTGATGACGCGGACGTTTCCTTCGTAGCAGTAGCGTGGGCCGTAGTCGCGGATCCAGATGGAATCGCGGGCGATGTCGACGAACTGGACCTTCGACATGTTGGCGCCCTGAGCGCTGATCTGGCTGGTGGCGTTGGCGAGTGAGCTGGCGGTGATTCCGACGTACGCGATGGCGTTGCCGTCGGTGGTGATGCGTGCGGCCATCTGGGCGACGATGGAGAGCCACGAGGCGCTGCCGGCCCACGAGAGGCAGATGCCGTCCATGGGCTCGTACTCGGCGACGCACTGGATGGGGCCGACAGGCGGCGGGGTGACGGCGCGGTCGGGGTTGGTGCCGAGGGGGTGGCGCTCGATCCAGGCGCGCTCGGTGGGGGTGAGGCTGCGGGGGATCTCGGCGCCTTCGGGGTAGACGAGTCCGGCGTCGGTAACGATGGGCTCGGTGATGGTCTCGGCGGTGGCAGAGAGCGGCGAGAGGAACGCGGCGGCGGTGGCGAGGCCGGCGGCGCGGAGGAGCGAAGAGGCGTGGGTTCGCATGTGGTTCTCTCTCGGTGAGATCGGATGGAATGGGGATGATGATCGCGCAGGGGCAGCGCGGATGGGGTGCTGCACCGTGAAAAAACTACTGGGTGCGGGGATGTGCGGCAAGAACGAAACGGCGGGTTGGCTGAAATCGGGGGCGGGGAGGGGGATTATCGGGTTGGGCGTTGGGGCGGGTGGGGAGGTTGGTGAAACGGTTGACTGGGCGGGGCAGGGTGGCAGAGCAGCAGAACAGCAGCAAAGCGGAAAGCTGAAAAGCGATACATCCGGATTGGGCTGATGAGCGCCTTTCCGGGTTTGCTGCTTTTCCGCTTCTCCGCTGTGCTGCTGTCAGTTCAGAGAGGGGCGGCGGTTCTGGAGTTGGCGGCGTTCGCTGTCGAAGAAGGCCGTGGCGATGGTGTAGCCGAGTTCGTTGGCGAGGGAGCGCTCGAGGACGGCGCGGTTGGGCTGCTTGGCTTCGGACTCCGGAGGCAGGCTGGCGATGATGGGGAAGCCGCCTTCCTCGGGGAAGATGCGCTCGTTGGCGAGGGTGTCGAACAGACGGACGCTCACGGCGGCGCGGGGCGAGATGCTCTGGCCTTCGGCGAAGAGGGTCCAGTCCGTGACTTCGACGTAGATGACGATCTCGGCGCCGACGCGGCGGCCGATGTCGACGACGCTGAGCTTGGGGCCGGGGCCGCTGCTGCGGGCGGCGTTGAGGGCGCTCTTGGAGGAGATGAGTTTGCCGGCGGGGTAGACCTTGGCCTTCATCAGGGTTTCGTCGGCGACCTGGCCGGCGATGAGGCGGAGTTCGCGGCGGGGGACTTTGCTGCCTGGGTCTTCGATGAGGATGACGGTGGTGCGGTTCGTGTCGGGCTCGTAGGCGGCGGGGGTCTTCGGCGGGCCCTGGAGCGCGTAGGCGACGGGGACGGCGATGTTGCAGCCGTGGAGGGCGGCGGAGAGGGTGAGGAGGAGGAAGAGGAGGAGTCGGGGCATTGCAACGCTCAAATCAGCAAAGCTCAAAGCAGCAAATTCGGAGGGGGAGAGAGGGGGGCGCTGTGCGACTGAGGGGACACTGCTTGTCGCGGGCGCCAAGCAGTGGCACGGTTCGTGTCGGGGGCACGGGAGGGACATCGATCAGTACTTGATCATGTTGGGTTCGTCGTGTTCGAAGAAGAGCCATGCGACTCGGTCGGTGAAGCGTTGTTCGAGGTTGGCGACGACGGTGGCCTTGTTCATCTCGCTGGTGGTGACGCCGGTTTTATCGGGGAAGGTGACACGGATGTCTTTGGTGTAGGTGAACTCGTCTGGGTTGAGGCCGTCGGCCTCGACGACGCCGACTTTGCCGGCGATGGCGCCTTGCCAGAGGTAGGCGTTGCCGGGTTCGCCGAGGCGGTATTCCTGGAGGTCGACGAAGATGAGGGTGTCGACGCCGAACTCGTCGGCGAGTTTGGAGAGTGACCAGGCGGACCACTTGGGCTTGTTGTATTGGAGTTCGAGAACGCGGGGGCCTGGGACAAAGCCGGTGGCGCCGTGCTTTTCGCGTGACTCGACGAGTTTGCGTGTGATGGCGTTGGTGAGCCTCGCGACGGCGCGGGGGTCGTTGCCCTGGATGGCGCGGTCGGCGTCGATGATGACGGCGTAGGTCTTGCCGCGGAGGGCGGTGTAGTCGGGGGGGACGGTCTTGGAGCCGGTTTTCTCGAAGGTGTCGGCCATGACGCCGGCCATGGCGACGGCGGCGCAGCCGGAGAGGGCGAGGGGGAGGAGGAGAAGGAGGAGAAGGAGGAGGGGGCGGGGCATTGGGGGAAGCT
>CAYZFW010000284.1:0-4595 GCA_964477615.1 uncultured Phycisphaeraceae bacterium
ACTCACAACCTCCTCGATGCGACCGAGGCGCTCTCCCAATTGAGCTATCGCCCCATACGGGGTCCGGTCGGCCTTGGAGGGCCTTGCGGGGGAGGGAGTATACGCGCCAGTTCGTGACTTGCCCAGCGTGGGGCCAACCGGGAGACGTGCGCGGAGGCCTGCGGCGTGGCGGCGCTGGTGGTCACGAGGCCCCGGTTCGCGGTGGTGTCGTTCCCGTGCTACCATATGCCACACAGTTGCATCTGCTCGGGTGGCTCCCATGCTCCGAAACCTCTCGGCGATCTTGATCTCGGTGTTCGCCACGCTGGTCGTGGCCGGTGCGGCGTTTGCACAGGGCAGCCCGGTCGCTCGCGCGAATGGCATTGAGCCCGTGCGGGTGGTGGTGACGATCCCGCCGCTGATGTGGCCTGTGAAGCAGGTGCTGGGCGACGTGAAGGCCTCGGGGGTTGATGCGGAGGTCTCATTGATCCTGCGCCCCGGTCTTTCGGAACACGGATTTGAGCTCACCGCCGGGCAGATGAGCGAAATCCAGCGTGCCGACATCGTTGTCATGGCCGGGTACGGGCTTGAGCCGCGGGTGGAATCGGTCGCGGCGCGGACGGCTTCGGGACGCGGAGCGTCGCGGGCGATCGTGTCATTCGAAGGGATCGGGGAGACGCTGGCGCTCGGGGACGACCACGCCGCGTGCGACCATGACCATGGCGACGGCCACGATCACGACCATGCTCACGCGAGTACGGCGATTGACCCGCACCTGTGGCTCGATCCGGTGGCGATGAAGGCGTTTGTGGGTCGGGTGGCCGAGGCGGTGCGGGGCGTGATCGAACGCTCTTCTCGGAGCGACGAGGAAAAAGCCACGCTGGTGCGGGGGGTCAACGAGCGGGCCGCGGCGGCGCAGCGGGTGTGCGACGAGATCGACGCGGAGTACACGCGGGATATCGCAGCGCTGAAATCGCGGGCGATCGTGACGCACCACAACGCGTACTCGTACCTGTGCAAGAGGTACGGGCTGACGGTGGCGGCGGTGGTGCGGCCCATCGAAACGGTGGAGCCGACGCCGGGAGACGTGATGAAGGCCGTGAAGGCGATCCGGGACCAGAAGGCCGGGGCCGTGTTCGTGGAGCCGCAGTTCCCCGCAGGGGTGGCCAAGCGCATCGCCGAGACGGCCAGGGTGCGGCTGGAGACGATTGATCCACTGGGGGATGGGGATTGGGCGGGGCTGATGCGGTCGAACCTGGCGGCGATTGTGCGGGGGCTGGGCGGCTGAAGGTCGGGCGGGGCAACCCGCGTTTGCATTGGTGTGAGCGCGGCCGTACCACGCACAGCGCCACCCGCTAATCTTGCCGCATGACCAGCGCCCAGCGTCCGACCATCATCGCGGGGGTTCCATCGAGCAACATGACGGTGTACCACCGCATCCGCTTCAAGGCGGGCGATCCCGCGGCGGTGATCACGCTGGCGGACGGCTCGTCGACGCTCGTCATCCGAGATATCGAGATGGAGCGGGCGCGGGCGAAGGTGAAGGTCGGGCGGGTGACATGCCCGAAGGACTGGCTGCCCTTCGGTGATGGCGCGGCGATTTCGGGCGACCGGCCCACCGCCACGGCGCAAGCCGCGGCGGAGTGCGTGGTGCGGGCGGGTTTGAGGGAGATCTGGACCGACCGCACGCTGCCGATGATCTTCGCGCACCATCTTCGGACGCGCGGCGTTGAGGTGCGGTACGACCCGGACCTGGGCACGCGTCAACGCCGGCAAAAAGACGCTCAGGAGGTCGAGTGGCTGCGCCACGCGCAGCGGACCACCGAGGGAGCCATCGAGATGGCCTGCCGCATGATCGCAGGGGCGAGCGCGGGAAGGGGCGGCGCGTTGATGCTGGATGCCCAGCCGCTGACGGCCGAGCGGGTGATGAGTGAGATCGACGTGTGGCTGCTGAAGCGCGGCTACGGCGATTCGGACTCGATCGTCGCTGGCGGCACCGTCGGTGGCGACTGTCACGAACGCGGGCACGGCGAACTGCTGACCGAAACGCCGATCATCGTCGACGTGTTCCCACGCTCGAAAGAGACGCTGTACGTGGGGGACTGCACGCGGATGGTCGTTCACGGCCAACCAGGCAACATCCCCGACCCGATCCGCAGGATGCACGCGGCGGTGAAGGAGGCGAAGGACGCCGCCATCGGCGCGATGCACGCGGGGACGACAGGCGACGCCGTACACAAGGTGGTCATCGGCGTGATGACCAGGCACGGATACCCGATGGGCCTGCCCAAGCCGGGCGACCCGCCGACGCGGATCGCGATGGTTCACGGCACCGGGCACGGGCTGGGGCTCGAACTGAAGGAGCCGCCGCTGCTCGACCTCGACGGGCCGGAATTGCTCGAGGGCGACGCCATCACGGTGGAGCCGGGGCTCTATGCGCCGGCGGTGGGGGGCATGAGGCTCGAAGACATGGTGATCGTCCGTCCCGGGAAGGGCGGTGTCGAGAATCTCAACACGCTGCACGAAGGGCTGACCTGGTCGTGAGCGCGGGGGGGCGTGCTTCTCAGAGTGGGGCTTCAGCGCGGGTGATTCAGAAGTGCGTGCTGAGGCACTCTTCATCGCGGGTGACGGGCATGTCGGGGCGGACGTTTGCGATGCGCCGGGGCTGCGGCTGGGGTTGGTCGCGGCGCTGGGTCATCAACGCAGAAGCGGCGCGGAGCAGGCGGTGGATGGGAGATTCGGGCTGCGATTGCTGGGGTTGACTGGTGCGGGGCAGGGGGCTCATGGTGGACCTCGTCGGGGAGCGGTGTCTCTGTGTGGGAGAATCCGCGTGACGAATACACATGTCACGCGGCAGCCATCTCCATGCGAAATCCGAGTTCGCCGCGGCGGCGGGTGTGACTGAAATTCGGAGATTTCTTTCCTGTCACTGGGCGCAGCGGGCCCGGTACCATCCGACCATGAACCGAACTCTGCGTGCGTTTGTGGTGGTTTGTGCGGCTGGTGTGGTCACGGCGCGAACCTCCGCGCAATCCATGTCGGGCCTGTGGGAACAGCACTGCCTCACCTGCCACGGCGAGCGCGGCCAGGGCGGTGGGGCGGGGGCACGCAGCCTGCTCACCGACGCCCTGCGCGATATCGAACTCGACCGGAGGTTCTTTGATTCGATCAAGAACGGGATGCCCGATCAGGCGATGCCGGGGTTCGCCGAGACGCTGAGCGACAAACAGATCTGGGGTCTGGTCGTCCACTTGCGGGAACTGCAGGCGCGCGACCTTCGGCGGAAGACCGGCTCGCCAAAGCCCGATTCCAACGGCGTCTACACCATGAACCACCACCGGTTCAAGATCGAGACGGTGATCCCCGGCGGCGTGGACGTGCCGTGGGCGGTGGACTTTCTGCCCGAGTCAGACGGCAAGCGGGCGATGCTGGTGACCGGGCGGTCGGGCGATCTGCGGGTGCATTCGACGGGCAAGGCGGGCGGGAAACTGTCGAAGCCGATCAAGGGCACGCCGCAGGTGCGGGACCGGGGGCAGGGCGGGCTGATGGATGTCGCGGTCCACCCGGACTATGCGCAGAACGGCTGGGTGTACCTCGCGTTCTCGGATGAGATCAAAGAGGGCGGGCGGAGCCGGGGGATGACCGAGATTGTCCGCGGCAAGCTCAAGCCGTCGGGCGACTCGTTCGAGTGGACTTCGGAAGAGACGCTGTTCAAGGCCAAAGCCGAGCACTACCTCACGACCGACCTGCACTTCGGCTGCCGTATCGTCTTCACCGAGAAACAGGCGGACGGGCGTCGGCTGATGTACTTCGCCATCGGCGAGCGCGGTCGGATGGAGATGGCCCAGGACCTCACGAAGCCCAACGGCAAGGTGCATCGGCTCTGGGACGACGGCAAGGTGCCGCAGGACAACCCGTTTGTCTCGAACAAGGAGGCGTACCCATCGATCTGGAGTTTCGGGCACCGCAACCCGCAGGGATTGGTGCTCGATCTCAGCGGCGTGCTGTGGGATACCGAGCACGGGCCGCGGGGCGGCGACGAGGTGAACCTGATTGAGAGAGGCAGAAACTACGGGTGGCCGCTGGTCTCGTTCGGGATCAACTACAACGATTCGGCGTTCGCCACGCCGTGGGCAGAGGGGGACGACGCGAAGAAGATCGCGATGCCCGTGTTCCACTGGACGCCGAGCATCGGGGCGTGCGGGCTGGATGTTGCGCGGGGGCCGATGTTCGAGAAGTGGAAGGGCGACCTGCTGGCTGGCGGGCTGTCTGGCGCGAACGTGGACCGGCTGCGGGTCAAGGACGGCAAGGTGGTGGAGCGCGAAGAGATCGTGCACAACCTCGGGCGGGTGCGCGACGTGGTGTGCGGGCCCGATGGGTCGGTGTATGTGGTGCTGAACGAGCCGGACAAGGTGGTGCGGCTGGTGGAGGAGAAGTAGGGGGTGTTGCCGGTGTATTCGTTCGCCCGTTTCACGGGCTTGTTTGTGGGGCGCGACATGCCAGCGGCTGCGCCGCTGGCAACCATGACAGGCCCGCTTCGCGGGCCGTGGGGCGAAGGTGTGTTCGCCGTCCTGACGCGGCTTACTTCCCCGCCATTGCCCCGGCCTCAAGGTAGC
>CAYZFW010000285.1:0-4572 GCA_964477615.1 uncultured Phycisphaeraceae bacterium
ACGCGGAAGAACCACCCGTTCTGATTGAGGTAGTAGTTCGTGAACGACGACGTGTACGCCGGGTAGAACTGCGCGTTGTTCAGGTGCGTCCCGAACGACCCGCCGCCGATCTGCGGCACGATCGACTGGTCCAAGCGCGCCGGCGTGCTCACCACGCTCTGCGCCTGAACCGGGGTCCCAAGTCCCAGCAGCAAGAGCGAAACGACGTGCCGACTCGCGATCATGACGGGCTCCTTCTGGCGTGATCCGAACTCGGAGGCGCGCCGCGTGCCTCCGGGACGTGTCACGATACCACGGGTTCGCGGGACATCAAGCATGAATATGCACGCCGGCCCGCTCATTCGTCTGATCGTCGCCTCTTTTCGGACCAGGTCCAGACCGCCTCGCCAAGACGCGCCCCAAATGAAAAGCCCCGGAACGGTCCGGGGCTTCGTCGATCTCACACTGGGGAAATCCCGCTTACGCGCCGTACTTCACCGAGCAGCCGTAGGGCTTGGTCGAGGGCTCGGTCACGGTCTCGCCCTTGATGATCTGGTCGAGCGCCTGGCGGACGTAGTTGACGACCTCGCCGTCCTTCTTGTCGCCGCCCTTGTTGTTGTCGATCGCGCCCATATAGGCGACCTTGCCGTCCTTGCCGACGATGAACATGTGCGGCGTGGTCTTCGCGCCATACGCCTTGCCGGTCACGCCGGTCTCATCGTTCAGGATGGGGTAGTTCAGGGTCCAGGCCTTGACCGCGTCCGCGTCCTTGCCGTGCCCCTGCTTGCCCTTGGCGCCCGAGTTGATACCCAGCACCACGACGCCCTTGTCCTTGTAGTCGCTCACGATGGCCTTGATGGTGCCGTCCTTGCCGTGCTTCACGCAGAAGGGGCATTCGGAGTTGAACCACTCGAGGACAACGATGTTGCCCTTCTTGGTCCACTCGCTGAGGGTGTACGACTTGCCGTCGGTCCCGGTGAGGGTGAAGTCCGGCGCCACATCGCCCACGGCGACGCCCTTCTTCGCCTCGTCCTTGTGCTCGTGCTTGTCGCCCGCGAACGCAGTGCCAGCAACGCCGGCGAGACCAACCGTGAGCAGACCGGCAACAACGCTGGTGATCAGTTTGCGATTCATCATGTTCGATGCTCCTTCAGGGACGGGGATGCTGCCGTTTCGCCGACAGGCGCGGGCGCGGTCCCCAGTGTGGGATGGGAGCAGCGGACTCCGCCGCGCTCCCGTGGTTGTCTGAACGGATGACGGAGAATGCTATTCCGATGGTCATGGCACCGTGGTTTCCAGGAGGTACGCACCGCCTTGCTTGTCCCCGGAAGCGCCCACTCGCACCACCCCGCGGACCCGCTTCCCGCTCACGGCCTCTCCATCCTCGAATCGCAGCCTCAGCCGCCCCGACTTCGACTCGCCGCCGCTCACAAGGTTCACGGGCACCAGATCGCCCTCGTCCGCGAATGGGAAGAACGCCATCGCCGCCGGCGAAACGCCCGCCGAGGCGATGCTGAGCACCCCGTCCTTCCATTCGACGTTCACCGCGCCGTCCGAAGCCGCCGGGAGACGCGAAACTTGATCGCGAATCTCCTTGTCCGCCGCAGATTCAGGTTGCTGGCGGTTCGTCAGGGTGAATGTCGTCTTTGCTTCTCCCTCCCCGGGCAGGCACGCCTCTTTGCACACCAGCCACGACATCTTGCAGGTGATCGTCACGTCGCCCTTCCCCACCGAGCCCTTGCCGGCGCGCACCTCGAACAAGTGCAGCACCCGCCCCTCATAGATGTAATCCAGGATGTCCCCCTCGGCGAGATACCGCTGCGGCACCGGCCACTGTGCCTCCCCGATTTCTACCGCCCCCGCCGGCTCCACCGTGAACTCAAACGTCGGTGGCAGCCCGCTGTCCCCGGCGTTCCGCCAGTACGTATGCCACTCCTTCTCGATACCGAACGCCACCGCCAGCGTGCCCAGCGAATCCACGCCCGCCCCCGGCAGTTTCACTTTCTCCGAGAAAAGCAGGCTCGGCTTCACCATCTTCGACCCATCCACCTCCATCCGCTCCCGCGCCTCCGCCGCTCCGCCACCACCCCCACCTCCGCCACCCCCACCTCCGCCACCCCCATCACGCGCGGCCACCGACACCGCAGCCGAGGCCGCGCCACCGTCGCCGCCTTTGGGCCTGCCCCCTCCGATCGCCACGCCCATCGCGCCGAAGCACACCACCACCGAAGAAGCGAGCACGATCATCTCGTCGCGCTTCTTCCGCGCCGCCGACCGCCCGCCCTCGCCCCCGCACTTGCAAGACCGGCACGACGCCCCACTGCGTCCCGCTCCGCGATCATCGAACCGGATATCGTTCATGCGATGAACCACCTTCCCCGTGTCATTCGTGCCGGTGCTCTGGCCGTCGCCCTCTTCGCCGTCTCGGCGTGCGAAAAGGTCAGCGACAACGCCATCGAACCCGTCCAACTCGTCGACGTCCTGAAAGCCTCCAAAGAGGCCGGAGATTCATACCTGATCCTCGACGCACGGGATGCAAACGCGTTCAAGGCCGGGCACATCCCAGGGGCCAGGCGCATGGTCGCCGCCGACATCGACGCCCTCGACCCCGACCCCAAACTCAAGTCCTACAAGGCCATCTACGTCTACGGCGAGCACCCCAACCACAACGCCGCCAAAGCCCTCGTCAAGCGCCTGTTGGTCGCCAAGACCTCCGACGCCTACCTGATGGAAGAGGGGTTCATGGGATGGAAATCCCAAGGTCACCCGGTAGAAACCAAACCCTGAACCCTAGAGTCGCTCCCGCTCCCGAAACCCGATCCCCCACATCCTATCCCCTCAATCACGCCATTTTCACGACGAATTCAACCACGTTCGCCAATTTTCCGATACCGAACAAACTTCTTCCGAAAATTCGCCGTACATCCCTTGACAGCCCGAACATTCGCCGTATCCTATCACATGCCGAACCATTCCGGTCGGCATGGAGACTAGGCCATGGCAACCACCCCCACCCTCTCCCCCGCCGCCACGCTCAACGGGTCCGCCCCTTCGCCCTCTGCCCGCATCAGCGATAATGATGTGGGGCTGACGACCCCCAGCGGCCGCCCGATCCCGACCGCTTCTGCCAGCACTCCATCATCTGCCCGCAAGGAGGCCGCCGTGCCCGCCGCCAACTCTTCCGCCGCCGCAAGCAAGCCCACCGCCGCCAGCACCGTCGAGGCGAAAGAAAAGGCCCAGGCCCTCGAGCGCACCGTCCAGCAGATCGAGAAGACCTTCGGCAAGGGCGCCATCATGAAGATGGACGAGAGCGCCTTCGCCGCCATCCCCGGCGTCTCCACCGGCTCCATCTCCCTTGACCTCGCACTGGGCGGCAAGGGCATCCCCGTCGGCCGCATCGTCGAGATCTTCGGCCCCGAGTCCTCCGGCAAAACCACCCTCGCCCTCACCATCGCCGGCAACGTCCAGAAGGGCGGCGGCGTGGCGGCCATCATCGACGCCGAGCACGCCCTCGATCCCTCGTGGGCCCGCCGCCTCGGTGTCAACGTCGACAACCTCCTCGTCTCCCAGCCCGACACCGGTGAGCAGGCCCTGGAAATCTGCGAACTCCTCGTCCGCTCCAACGCCGTCGATGTGATCATCGTCGACTCCGTCGCCGCGCTCGTTCCGCGTGCGGAAATCGAGGGCGAAATGGGCGACAGCCTCCCCGGCCTCCAGGCCCGTCTCATGAGCCAGGCCCTCCGCAAGCTCACCGGCTGCATCGCCAAGAGCAAGTGCACCGTCATCTTCATCAACCAGATCCGCGAGAAGATCGGCGTGATGTTCGGCTCCCCCGAGACCACCACCGGCGGCCGCGCCCTGAAGTTCTACGCCTCCATCCGCATCGACATCCGCCGCATCTCCGCCATCAAGGAGGGCGAGTCGAACATCGGCAACCGCGTCCGCGCCCGCGTGGTCAAGAACAAGCTCGCCCCACCCTTCCGCGAGGCCGAGTTCGACATGATGTTCGACGAGGGCATCTCCACCTCCGGCGACCTCGTGGACATCGCTGTCAACGACAAGGTCATCGACAAGTCCGGCGCGTGGTTCTCCTACGGCGACGTCCGCCTGGGCCAGGGCCGCGAGAACACCAAGCGGTTCCTCCGCGAAAACCCCGACCTCTTCGAGGAGATCCGCAAGGAAGTCATGGCCAAGCACGCCACCACCCCCATGCCCGCCAAGGCGGGGGCCGCGGCGGACGAAGACGACGACGAATAGTCGCGGCGAGCGCGCCGGATCAGTCATCGGTGGGGCACGCTTCCAGCCTGCCTTTTCGAGAAGCGGCAAGTCCGCCTGATCCGTCAAAGAGTTCTGTCCCCGCAGGGCACGATCCGGACACGCTGGACTTCATGCGCTGGCAATCCTCCTCGGAGCGAAATACACTCTCGCCCCACAGGATTTCTTCCGCTCTGGCAGTTCCGCTGATGTCCAGTTCGCCCTCCATCCCCCCCGCGGTCCCCCCCACCATGCCGCCCACGGTGCCGGTGGCCGCGGCCGCGCCGGGCGTGGGTTCGCAGGGTCTGATGGCTTTGGTGCTGGTACGCTCCAAGCCCG
>CAYZFW010000286.1:0-4570 GCA_964477615.1 uncultured Phycisphaeraceae bacterium
GTCGAACATCCTGTTCATCTGCGGCGGGACGTTCGTGGGTCTCGAAGACATCATCCGTCGCCGGCTGGGTCAGAAGCGGATCGGCTTCGCGACTCAGGCGATGCTGCACGCCGAGGACGAGCGCGATGCAGAGGTGCTGTCGCAGGTGGCCGCCGAGGACATGATCGAGTACGGCATGATCCCGGAACTGATGGGGCGCTTGCCTGTGCTCGCACCGCTGATGCCGCTGTCGCTGGATGCGATGGTGAGCGTGCTGACCGACCCCAAGAACGCTCTCATCCGCCAGTACCAGCACCTGTTCAGCCTCGAAGGGTGCAAACTGACGGTGACCCGCGGCGGTTTGGAAGAGATCTGCCGCAAGGCCCTGGCCCGGAAGACCGGCGCACGTGCTCTGCGGAGCGTGACGGAAGAGATCATGATGGAGCTGATGTACCACCTGCCGGAGGCGGGGAACGAAGGCTCCGAGTTCGTGATCGACCGCGACGCGGTGCTGAATCCCAAGCCGCTGGATCAGCTGCGGGTGAAGCGGAAGGAATCGGCGGCGTGAGGGAGTCCGTCAGGCCCCATCAACCAGTCGCCACACGCCTTCCACGAGTTCGATCTCTCCTGCTTTTTTGAGCTGCTGCTGGCTCGTGCGCACGGCGTGCTTCCATTTCTTGCCGAACCTCTGGCCGTCGATGACGCGGTCGATCGTGTCGTCGCATAGGTCAGGGTGTATCGCCTGGATCGTGGCATGAATCTGGACAGTGGACATCGGGCCGTGGACCATCAGCAGGTGGCGAATGGTCTGGGCGAAGACACGGTGGATCGGGCCGCCGCGGAGCCTTGTGCGGATGAGTTCGTCGCCAGCCTTGCTGAGGGCTGCTTTCAACCGCGAACGCGCCTTCGCCGAGGCGCTTGACTCGGCCGCCTTGGCGGCGGCGCGGGCTTCGCTCGCGAGCAGACTGAAATGGCCCAGTTCCAGCGCAGAGATTTCCGAGCCGAGTGAAGCGAGCGAGAGGATATCACGCTCGATGTTGGGCACGCTCGACGCGTCGTCGATGAGCACGCCGTACTCGTGATTTCGGCGTAATCCGCCCTCGGTGAGGTTTCCCGAGGTCACGACCGAGCGTGAAGAATCCGCAATGTAGACCTTCGCGTGGAGCGATGGGAGATGGACGATGCCCTGACCGCCCAAGCCCAGGCATAGGCGCTGGATTGCCTGTGGGTCGGTCGCCCCTCGGCTCAGGGCATCGGGGTTGAGATTCGTCAGAATCGTCGGAGGATTCCGCAGCGCAGGGGCCCCTCGGCGGCTTGCGAGAACGGTCTCGACTGCGCCCGAAGAAATGAACGGGGCGCACAGAACCAGTCGAAAGCGGGCTCCGCCGATGAGTTCGGCGAACTCGGCATCCCATCGGCCATGGAGTGTTCGTAGCGCTGCTGACGCGGGCTTCATCGCTTGGTCTTTCTGTCGAGTCCTTCGACTCCGCCACTTTGGGCGCGCGGGTCATTCTCCACGAGTATGCGCTTGGTGAGGTTCGAGATCCCTAGCGTGGAAAGCTCCGCAGAGCTGAAGTAGCGGCCCCGCTTTGGGGCGGCGACGGCTGGCACCGCGTGCACGCGGACTCGCACGGTACGGTGCGTGGTCTGGAAATCGAACTCGGACAGGAGCGTCGAAATGGCGGCCCCCACCGCTTTTCTTAACTGCGTTGGCGTGGGGGGCTTTTCATCGCTTTCGAGGGTGGGGAGTTGCCACAGGCCGGCCCACATGCCGTGCGCGGGGCGCTGCTCCAGCAGGATGTGGCCGTCGCGGTTTCGGGTGAGGGCGGCGGCGTGGTGGAGGATGGTTGGGGCTTTTCGCGGCTTTGGGGCGGGGATGGCGGACTGCATCCCTTCAGCCCGCGCTTCGCAGCGATTGGCAAAGGGGCACGCCTTGCAGCTTGGGGACCTGGGTGTACACACCGTCGCGCCGAGTTCCATGAGGGCTTCGGTCCACTCGCCGGGGTGCTTGGCGGCGGCGACGAGTTCTTCGGCGCGGTTCCACAACCACGCTTGAGTCTGCTTCGAGTTGGGCGGATCGGTGACGGCGTGCAGGCGCAGGAGGACGCGCTGGATGTTGCCGTCGACGGCGGGGGCGGGCTGGCAGTGGGCGATCGATGCGATGGCGCCGGCGGTGTAGCGGCCGACACCGGGCAGGGTGAGAAGCGTCTCGACGGTGTCGGGAACTTTCGCGCCGAAGTGCTCGACACAGTGACGCGCGGCGGCGTGGAGGTTTCGGGCACGGCGGTAGTAGCCCAAGCCCGACCACAGGGCGGTGACGTCGTCGATGTCGGCCTCCGAAAGCGAGCGGAGCGTGGGGAAGCGGGCGATGAACGCCGTGTATCTCTCGATGACGCGGGAGACCTGCGTCTGCTGCAGCATGGTCTCGCTGACGAGGACGTGGTAGGGATCGCGCGGTGTGCCGGGCGAGGTCCGCCACGGAAGGTCGCGGCGGGTGGCGGCGAACCAGCGGGTGAGGGCGGTTGTGACGGCGCGGTCGGATGGTGCGGGGTTCCCTTTGCGAGCGCCGGGCCGCTGTTTCACAGGCGGGATGCTTGTGGTGCGGGTCTTTGAGCCGCGCTTAGTCGGCATGGCCGCCCCCCCACTGCTCGATGGTCCGCTTGATCTTCGGCTTGAGTGACTTCCATTCGGCATCGGGGCGTTTGCCGATGGTGAGCCAAGACGGAGTGATCAGGATGTTGGTGACGCCGTCGATGGTGAAGAGGGCTGCCGCAAGTGGGTCGGCTGCTGCTTCTTCGGCTGTCCGATAGGAACGCAGGGGACCGGGACCGCCGGTGGACGCGGCTTCGGTGGAGATCGCGCACTTCAGCGCGTTGGGGTTGGGGGTGGATTCGAAGGCGGTGATACGCATCGGGATATCCGCGGCGGGGCGGGGGTCTGGAGGAACTCGAACTGATCGTCCTCGCTCGAATCGTCGCATGTCCTTCTGCTAGGCCTTGGGGAGGCGGATGATGAAATCGGTGCCGGTGCCCGGGGTGGATTCGACGGTGATCGTGCCGGCGTGCTCTTCGATGAGGCGTTTGCTGGTGGCGAGGCCCAGGCCGCTGCCGCCGGATTTCGTGGTGAAGTACGGCGTGAACAGTCGGGGCAGCACGTCGGCGGGGATGCCGGGGCCGGTGTCGATCACGTGGACTTCCCACGCTGCGTCGGGGTCGCGGTCGGCACGCGCGGGCTGGGCTGCGGCGGTGCGGAGGATGAGTTCCTTCGGGCGGGGGCTCTCGCTGCTGGGCGCGATGCCGGTGCCGCGTGATTCCATCGCCTGGGTCGCGTTGATCATGAGGTTGAGCAGGGCCTGCTTGAAGTGCGGCGCGTCGAGCGGGGCTGTGAGGGGGCCGGGGGCGAGTTCGGTGCGGAGGCGGACACCCATCGCGGCGGCCTGGGGCATGTAGAAGTCCGCGAGCTCTTCGACGACGGTGTTCAGGTCCGTCGGCCGTGTCTCGATGCGGATGTTGCCGGCGAACTTCAGGAAATCCTGGAGGATGTCGCGGAGGCGCTCAACCTCGCGGCGGAGGGCGTCGATGCGGCGCTGGAGGCGGCCCTTCTCGCGGTCGTCGATCTCGAGTTCGCCGATGGACTCGCCCAGGAGCTGCGCATTGAGGCCGATGGTGGAGAGGGGATTCTTGATCTCGTGGGCGAGACCGCCGGTCATGGCACCGATCTCGGCCATGCGCTGGGCGTCGCGGGCCTTTCGCTCGGCGAGGCGGGCGCGGAGGGTCTGGCGGCGCACGACGTGACGCGAGACGGGGTAGCCCGCGGCGATGGTGATCGCGATGCCGATGAGTACGCCGAGCCAGAGCATGGGGGAGAGGGTAGCCGGATTGGGATTCGCCGCTGAGAAGCGTCGGATCAGGCCGGGGTGTGGCGGACGATGGTGCCGCCGACCATAAAGATCACGTCCTCGGCGATCTGGCTGGCGGTATCCCCGATGCGTTCGATGGTGCGGGTGGCGAGCAGCAGGTCGATGATGGGCTGGACCTGATCGAGGTGGCCGGGGATCTCGCGGATGACCCAGGCGTAGAGCTCGCGGTTCTTCGAGTCGATGATGTGATCGGAGCGGCGCACCTTGCGGGCGAGCTCGGCGTCCTGCTGGCTCAGGGCGAGCATCGTGTCGGCGACCATGGCGCGGGTCGCCTCGGTCATCTCGCGGAGTTCGGTGGGGATCGTGACCGGGGGCTTCTCGGCCAGCTTCATCGCTCGCTTGGCGACGCTACGTGCAAGGTCGGCCATGCGTTCGAGCGCGGTGTTGATCCGCATGGCGGCGAGCACGAAACGGAGGTCCGAGGCCATCGGCTGGTAGAGCGCGAGCACGCGGAGGCACGCGGCCTCGATATCGACCTCCATCTTGTCGATCTCGTCGTCGCTCACGCGGACGTGATGGGCGAGTTTGTCGTCACGCTCGAGCAGGGCCTGGATGCACTCGCTGACCCGCGCCTCGGTCGTCGCCGACATGGTGAGGAGTTCGCGCTTGAGGCGGGTGAGTTCGAGGTCCATGTCGTGGGACACGAGGGGCTCTCCGGGGGGCGGGGCGGGG
>CAYZFW010000287.1:0-4549 GCA_964477615.1 uncultured Phycisphaeraceae bacterium
GCCTCGTTCGAGGCGATCCGACCATCCCGGCACGCCCGCGTGATCCGCACGCTCTCCTGGTCCACGATCCGCCCCGCACCGATGTTCTGGTGCCCCACCTCGCTGTTGCCCATCGTGCCCTCGGGCAACCCCACGTCCATGCCGCAGGTCTTGATCAGCGTCGTGGGGTAGTCACGCTCGAGCGCATCGGCCACCGGCGTCCGCGCGATCTTCACGGCGTTGAACGCGTCGTGCTCAGGATTTGGGTTCCTTCCCCAGCCGTCCCGGATCACCAGGACACAGGGGGTGTTCATCGTGGATTTGACGTCGGCTGGGTTCGGGGAAGACATGGGGCGGAGTGTAGGGAAGGTGTGATAACCGCCCAACCACCTCAGGGAAATCCCGGAATCAGTTGCGGCAATCACCCCCGCATGTCAACCGTCCCGCCCACTCCGACGAGATACGAGACGCCTCAAGCCGACGAGCGCCACCGCGTTCGCCCGCCATTCATCGCCTCCACACACGGAAGGACCGCGTCCATGCTCGGACTCTCACGTCTCCGCATCCTCACGAAGCTCATGCTCCTGGTGGCCATGGCCGTCGCGGGCCTCTTCGCCTTCGGCGGCGTCGCGTGGACCACGCTCGAGCGCGTGAAGGTGGGCGGTCCCACGTACACCGACATCGTGACCAACAAGGACCTGCTCGCCGACATCCTGCCCCCGCCGCAGCTCATCATCGAGGCCCACCTCGTGGCCCACCTGCTGGGCGACTGCGAGGACACCGCCCGCCGCAACGAGTTGATCGCACGCGTGGAGACTCTCGAAAAGGAGTTCGAGTCCCGTAAGTCGTACTGGGATGAGAACCTCCCCGCCAGCGAGATGAAGACCGCCCTCGTTCGTGACGCATACGAGCCCGCGGTGGCCTTCTTCAAGGCCATGAACGAGCAGTTCCTCCCCGCCGTCCGCAAGGGCGATCTCGACCCCGCCCGCGAAGTGCTGGGCGGCCCGATGCTCGAGGCCTACAACCGCCACCGCGCCGCGATCGACCGCACCGTCGAGTTCGCGCTCCAATCCTCGAAGTCGCTCGAAGCCTCCGCCGCCGCCACCGTCTCGACCGGCACCACCATGATGTTCGCCCTCGGCGGTGCCATCGGCGTCGTCGTCGGCGTCCTCGGCTGGTTCATCGCCGGATCGATCATCACCCCCATCCGCAAGATGGAGCACGGCGTGGCCAGCATCGGCGAGGGCGGCAAGATGGACCTCTCGCGCCGCCTCGAAACCGGAACCCAGGACGAACTCGCGGGCCTCTGCGGCCGCTTCAACGCCATCCTCGGCACCCTCGACGGCATCATCTCGAAGGTCACCAGCAGCAGCCGCTCGGTCGTCGAAGGCTGCCGCGAGATTCTCGAGTCCTCCGAGACCGTCGCCCGCGCCATCGACACCCAGAGCCGCCAGACCGAAGGCGTCGGCGCCGCGGTGCTCGAGTCCAACCAGTCCATCGCCGAGGTCGCCACCAAGGCCTCCGACGCCTCGAAGATGTCCGGCAGCGCCGGCAAGGACGCCCAGCAGGGCGGCGAGGTCGTCGCCAAGACCCTCGACCACATGCGCTCGATCGCCACGCTCGTCGAGTCGTCCAGCGGCCGGATCGCCGAACTCGGCGCCCGCTCGGACGAGATCGGGCGCATCATCGAGGTCATCAACGACATCGCCGACCAGACCAACCTCCTGGCCCTGAACGCCGCGATCGAAGCGGCCCGCGCCGGCGAGCACGGCCGCGGCTTCGCCGTCGTCGCCGACGAGGTCCGCAAGCTCGCCGACCGCACCACCAAGGCCACCGGCGAGGTCGCCACCTCCATCAAAGCCATCCAGGAGGGCACCGGCACCGCCGTCAAGTCCATGCAGAGCGTCACCGAACGCGTCGGCGTCGGCGTCGAGCTCGCCGAGCAGGCCGGGAAGTCCCTCGGCACCATCTGCGACGGCACCGGCAGCGTCGCCATGATCATCGAGTCCATCGCCTCGGCCACCCACGAGCAGACCTCCGCCTGCGAGGAGATCGGGCGCAACGTCACCCTCATCTCCCAGGCCGGCCAGGAATGCAGCGAGGGCGCCAAGCGGGCCGCCACCGTCGCCGGAGCCCTCAGCGGGCGGGCCGCGGAACTGGAACAGCTCGTCTCGGGGTTCACCGTGTCGCGGGCGAAGTAACCCCGCCGACACACGCCGAAGCGACGCGCCCCATTCCCCCAACTACACTGCCCCGAGATGCCCCGATGCACCTCCTGCGGCAGAGCGCTGTCCCCACAGGCCCGGTTCTGTGAAGGCTGCGGCACGCCCGCCCCGCAGGTGCCCGCCGCCAACGCAGGCGACACCGAAGCCACACTCTCGGGCGTCACCGCCGACACGCCGCGCGCCAGATCGCCGCACGCAAGCCCACCATCGCCCTTCCCGGCCGCGACGCCGCTCTCGCCCCCGGCATCGCCCCCCGCCGCACCGCTGCTCACGGGCACATCCTGGGGCAGCCGCACCACGGCGTCGCGCTTCGCCCCCGGCCAGATGGTCGCCGAGCGCTACCGCATCATCGGCCTGCTCGGCAAAGGCGGCATGGGCGAGGTCTACCGCGCCGACGACCTCACCCTCGGCCAGCAGGTCGCGCTGAAGTTCCTGCCGCCCGCCCTCGCGTCCGACCCGTCGCGCGTGCAGAAACTGCTCGACGAAGTCCGCATCACCCGCCAGATCAGCCACCCCAACGTCTGCCGGGTCTACGACGTCCACACCATCGCCGCTCCGGGCGGTGCGGAATCAGCCCCGCCCACGATCTTCCTCGCCATGGAGTTCATCGACGGCGAGGACCTCGGTTCGCTGCTCCGCCGCATCGGACGCCTCCCCGGCGACAAGGCCCTCGAAGTCGCCCGCCAGCTCTGCGCCGGACTCGCCGCCGCCCACGAGCAGGGCGTCGTCCACCGCGACCTCAAGCCCTCGAACATCATGATCGACGGGCGCGGCCGCGCCCGCCTCACTGACTTCGGCATCGCCGGCCCGCTCGCCGACATCATCGCCTCGGGCGACGTCGGCGCCGGAACGCCGACGTACATGTCACCCGAGCAGCTCAACGCCCAGGGCGTGAGCGTCCGCTCCGACATCTACGCGCTGGGTCTGGTCCTCTACGAACTGTTCACCGGCAAGCCGGTCTTCCGCGCCAGTTCCATGGCCGAACTCCGCGGCCTCCACGCCACCACCGACCCCGCCCGCCCATCCACGCACACCCCCGACCTCGACCCACTCGTCGAGCGTGTCATCCTGCGCTGTCTGGAGAAAGACCCGGCCTTCCGCCCCGCCTCAGCCCTCGCCGTCTCCGCAGCGTTGCCGGGCGGCGACCCCCTCGCCGCCGCCCTTGCCGCGGGCGAGACGCCCACGCCCGAGATGGTCGCGGCGTCGGGCGGCACCGGCGCCGTGCCCGTGAAGTACGCCCTCGCCTGCGTCGCCGTCCTCCTGATCGGCCTCGTCACGCTGGTGGCGATCAAGGACCACTTCGGCATGATCCGAAGGACGCCCTTCGAGATGTCCGACGAGGTCCTGCGCTCCAAGGCCCGCGAGTTTCTCAGCGTCCACGCCCCGCCGCCAAAGCGTCACGACACCGCCAGCGGCTTCACCGGCAACGGCCAGGTGATCCGCGATATCGACGCCCGGCTCTCCACCCCCGACCGCTGGGCCTCGCTCGAAACCGGCCGCCCCGCCGGCATTCTCTTCTGGTACCGCTACGCCCCCGGATCGCTCGCCCCGAACAACAACACCATGGGGCTCACCTTCCCCGCCGATCCCCCCATGACACAGCGCGGTTCCGCGCTGGTCTGGCTCGATTCGATGGATCGGCTCCTTGAGTTCCGCGGCCTCCCCGAAGTCGCCACCCGACCAACCGACCCCCTCGCGCCGCCTCCAAAGCCCGAGCGTGAAACGCCCGACTGGCCGGCGTTCTTCGCCGCCGCAGGGCTTGAGATCACCAAGTTCAAGCCAACCGAGCCGCGCCTGACCGCCCCGTTCTCCACCGATTCGCGCCTCGCCTGGACGGGCGAGTGGCCCACCCAACCCCCGTTCAGCAACATCCCCATCCGAGTCGACGCCGCCTCGTTCGAGGGCCGCCCCGTCCTGTGGTCCATCGTCGCGTCGTGGCACACCGCCCCCACACCCGAGCCCGCCTCATGGCTGCTCGCTGCTGTCGGCGACGCGTCCGGACTCGTCGACGCCGTCAGCACCCTCTTCGCCCTCACCGCCGCCCCGCTGCTGGCCTGGCGTCACGCCCGCAGCGGACGCGGAGACCGCCGCGGCGCGTTCCGGCTTGGGCTGTTCCTCTTCGCCGTCACCATGATCATGTGCGGCCTGCGCATGGCCAGCCCCTTGCGTGTCACCTCGGTCTTCTTCGGCAACGCGGCCCTCGCCGAGGCGGTGTGGAGGGGCCTCTTCGGCTGGATCCTGTACATGGCGCTCGAGCCCATCATCCGCCGCATCGCCCCGTGGGCCATCGTCGGCTGGACGCGCCTGATCCAGGGCCGGTTCACCGACCCGGTGGTCGCACGCGA
>CAYZFW010000288.1:0-4541 GCA_964477615.1 uncultured Phycisphaeraceae bacterium
CCCGGCGGCGCGACTTCACCATCAACGCGCTGTTTATCGATCCCCTCGACCACACGGGGCCGCGCGGGCCGCTGGGGCGCGTCATCGACCATGTCGGCGGCGTGGATGATCTCAAGCGCGGCGTTGTGCGGGCCGTGGGCGACCCCGACGCGCGCCTGAGCGAGGACCATCTCCGGGCGCTGCGGGCGGTGCGGTTCACAGCGCGGCTGGGCTTTGAGCTCGACGAGGGCACCGCGCAGGCGATCTCTCGCCATACCCGCGATCTCGCCGGGGTCAGCAGAGAGCGGATCGGCGATGAACTGCGGGCCATGATGGCCCACCCACGCCGGGCCCTCGCGGCGGACCTGATGCAGCGTCTCGGGCTCGACGCGCCCGTTCTGGGCGACGAACCGGGCCAGACGTTCGCGTCCGATCTCGTGCTGCTGCGCCGCCTGCCGGCGCGGGCGAGTTTCCCCGCGGGCATCGCCGCGTGGACCGCCGATCGCCTGACCGGGCCGGGCATCACCGATGGGACTCGTCCGTCGGCGGACGAGGTTGACGCGGCATGGCCCGGCGCGGTGTCGCGCCTGCGGGCGGCCCTGGTTCTCAGCAACGCCGAACGGGACGAGGTGAAGGGGGCGCTCTCAGGGATGCCCCTCTTGGAGAAGTCCTGGGACACGTTGGGAGTGGCGAAACAGAAGCGGTCGGCCTCGAGCGCGTGGTTCCCCGCGGCGATTGAGTTTGTTCGGGCAAGGTCTGGGTCGATCGCTCGGCACGTCGAGGCCCGCATCGCCGAACTCGCCAGGACGCCCAGCGGCCTGTGCCCGGAGCCGTTGGTCACGGGCGATCACCTGGTCGCCGCGGGGCTGCGTCCGGGGCCGGCGTTCGGGCATTGGCTGGAACGGCTGTACGACCTCCAGTTGGAAGATGTCCTGACCAGCCGGGAGGAAGGCATCCGCAAGGTGCTGGATTGGGCGCGCAACGGGGAGGCGCCGGCCTCGCCGCGGCGCAAACCCCCTCCCTCGTCGCCGGATCACCCGTAGGGGATTGGGACATCCCCGGCGGTTCTATACTTTGTATTGATTGTGAACCGCGCCCGAGAAGGGCGCATCAAAACCCCGGACCCCCGAGCCGGTATTGCTTGGGGCGAGGTGTTCCGTGCGTGCGGCGTTGCCGTGCGCCGCAAGACTCAGGCCGGTCGCGGCCCGGGCGTCCTTTGGGATTCTCAGTTGCACTGTTGTTCCCTTCTTCCGCAGCGAGACACAGCCATGACGAGCAAAGACCTGTTCCGACGCATCGCCCTTTCCGCGGCTCTGGCCGTGGGCGCGCTGGCGGCGCCGTTCATGTCGGTTTCCCCGGCGTGGGCTGCCGAGACGAAGGGCGCCGATGCCAAGGCCGCCACACCCGCCGCCGCGACCCAGGACCATGTCGTTCTGAACAAGAACGGCGGGACGCTGGTCAAGGGCCAGATCCTTGAAGAGAACGCCACCAGCATCACCATGATGGTGGAGTTCCCCGGGATGCCGGCGGTGAAGACGACGTACCTGAAGTCGGACATCATCAGCATCAAGAAGGACCAGCCCGCCGACATCGCCCCCGCGAAGGAAAAGAAGGCCGATGAGAAGAAGGGCGACCGCGTGAAGGAGCAGCAGGCTCCCACGGCGACGGCCGAGGACGACGCGGCCAAGATCATGGTGATCAAGCTCGAAGGGTTCCTGGGGCGCGACATCACCCTGACCCCGATGACGGAGATGTTCGAGAAAGTCGACGAGGAGTTCGCCGACCTGGACTCTTCTGGCAACGTGAAGCCCGAGCGCAAGGACAAGAACATCCTGGTGTTCGAGGTGGACGCGGCGACCCAGCCGCAGCAGGGCTTTGACGGCTTCTTCGCCGCCGAGGACCTGGCCCTGCTGCTGGAGAAGCAGTTCAGCAAGGGTCGCCGGATCGTGTTCTGGATCAAGCGTGCCGAGGGCGGCGCCGGTTACCTGCCGCTGATCTCGCCTGAGATCTATTGGCAGTCCGACGGCGAGCTGAAGGGCGCGGGCAACGATCTGGACAGCTTTGACATGGGCGACAAGATGGTGAACGAGAAGCAGATCTCGCTGCGGCTCGGGCACGCCGAGGGCTTCCCCGTCAAGGGCGGGTACGGGGCCGGCACGGGCACGCCCGGCGGCGCCGTGGTGCGGGCGCTGGCCCGCTCTCAGAACTGGATGGTGGTGCGGATGGAGGGCGGCAAGCCCATCATCCTCGAGCGCCCCCCCACCGATGAGGACTTTGCCCAGAGCCCCAACTGGACCGTGCTGAAGGACGACGGCAAGGACAAGAACAAAGACGCCAAACTCACCGAGGGCAACGACAAGCTCGTGCTCAAGGCCGACTGGGCCCGGAACCTGGGCCTCAGCAAAGGCACGGCGGACACCGTCGAAGACCTCGCGTTCCGGTTCGGCGTGCAGCGCAACTGGAAGGAAATCGAGAAGCCCAAGGCGCAGAAGGCCCTTGAGGACTGGAGCGACAGCATCGATCGGGCTCTCTCCAGAATCCGCCAGCAGGGCAACGCCCAGAACCCCCGCGGGACATTGTGGCGCGACCTCGACGATATCGGCACCCCGCCGCCCACCACCCCCGATGAGGCCATCAAGCACGACGGGCAGCGCATCCAGATTCTCCGCCAGATCCAGGCCATCCTGACCCGCTACAAGGAAGTGTTCGACAAGAACGGGCAGATGGTCTCGAACATCGACCTCCAGATCATGCAGGTGCAGAAGCGCATCGACGACGCGAAGCGGGCCCGCAACCGCAGACCCTGACGCGGCGCTGACACCCTCTCGCACGCCTCACCCTTGATCCACTGAACCAATCCGACTGAACCGCGGCCAGGGGCCGCACGGAGCATCGACCATGAAGCAACTCATCAAAAGCACCGTTTCCCTTGCGCTGGGCCTGGTGCTCGGCGCGGCGGTGATCCTCGGTTCGCCGGCCCTGGCCTTGGCTGCGGACACCATCATCCTGAAGGACGGCACGAAGATCGAGGGCGTCATCACCGATGAGAAGCCCGAGTTCGTGTGGATCACCATCAAGTTCGGCGAACTCAAGAAGCCCAAGCTGGTGAACCGCAGCGAGATCAAGGAGATTGTGCGCGAAAAGCCCGCGGCCGACCCCGCCGCGGCGGCCACGAACGCTCCCGCGGACCCCAAGTCCCCGGCCAGCGCCGGCGGCAAGAAGGACGAAGAGAAGCGCCCGGCCCTCAACAGCGGTGCCACGCGCGTGGCGGTGATCTCGCAGGAGGAGATGGTCGGCCCGTTCATGAACGCCGATGCGTTCAAGTACGCCGTGGACCTGATCCCCAAGGACCAGAAGCCCGACATCGTGATCATGCGGATCAACTCGGGCGGCGGGGCGCTGCTCGAGGTGCCGAAGCTGATGGACCTGATCCAGAAAGACCTCAAGCCCAACTACCGCGTGGTTGCGTGGATCGAGTCCGCGATCTCCGCGGCGGCGATGACCGCCCTGAACTGCGAAGAGATCTACTTCATGAAGCGCGGCAACCTGGGCGGGGCCGTGGCCTTCAGCACGCAGGGCGGCAAGGCCACGGCGGCCAAGGACGCCAGCCTAGAAGAGATCCTGAAGATGGGCGAGCAGATCGCCAAGAACGGCAAGTACGACCCGCTGGTGATCCGCGCCATGCAGGAGTTCATGCCGCTGAGTGCCAACATTGATGGCGATGGGCGTGTCACCTGGCAGGCCGACGACAAGGGGCAGTTCCTCGTCAACCGCTCCGACCGCATTCTGACCCTGAACGCCGAGGACGCCATCAAGTTCAAGATCAGCAAGGGCACGGCGGACAGCCTGCCCGAATTGATGACGTTGCTGGGCGTGCAGGAGTATGTTGAGGTCGGCGCCCCCGCCGACAAGCATATGGTCGAGTTCCGCGAAAACGTGCAGAAGGCACAGGTGGAGATCGGTGAGCTGCAGCAGCGGCTGAACTTCATCATCGGCAACGCCGAGGGTCTCCAGAATGAGAAGGACCGCAACCGCGAATTCGGCAAGGCGAAGGCGCTGGTGGATCAGATGAAGTCGTGGGTCCGGCGGGCCCCGTCGCTTGAGGTCTATCAAGGCCTCGACGAGGACCAGTTCCGGCGCATCTACGAGCAGATCGAGCGGATGCGTCAGGGCAAGAGCCCGAACTGATCTCAGCAGAATCCTCCAAGATTCCTCTTCCGACGGCCCGGCATCCCGGGCCGTTTTCGTTCCCGGCGGTGGCGGGGTGGGCGTATGATCGCCTGTCCGCACCGCAGCATCTGGAGGCCCGCCATGAAGGAAGCCGACGGCAAGATTGTCCGCAACGGGATTATCTATTCGCCCGTGATCGATTCCGACGAGGCGCGGCGCGCACAGGCCGCCGCGGACGCCGCGGAGGGGATGCCGGGGGAACTGATCGATATCGACGCGATGAAGATCACCCAGCGGTACGAGGCGTACACGCCCGACGACCACGCGGTGTGGGGCGAGATTTTCGCCAAGCGGATGGACCAGCTTGCGAGCGAGGGGTCGAACGTGTTCCT
>CAYZFW010000289.1:0-4538 GCA_964477615.1 uncultured Phycisphaeraceae bacterium
GATGGGGTCGAGGCCTTCGTACAGCACGGCGTGGACGGCGTGGGTGATGGGCATCTCGACGCCGAGCTTCTTTGAGAGTTCGGTGACGCTCAGCGTGGTGGCGACGCCCTCGACGACGGAGTTGGTACGTCTGAGGTAGTCGTCGAGTTTCTCGCCTTTGCCGAGGGCCTCGCCGCAGGAGCGGTTGCGTCCTTCGGGGCTGAAGCAGGTGGTGGCGAGGTCGCCGACGCCCGCGATGCCGAAGAAGGTCTCGGGCTTCGCGCCCAGCGCGGTGCCCAGACGGGTGATCTCGGCGAGGCCGCGGGCGAGCAGGGCGCTCTTGGCGTTGTATCCGGCCTGCAGGCCGTCGATGATGCCGGCGGCGATGGCGATGACGTTCTTCACGGCACCCGCCACCTCGACGCCCACGGGGTCCGGGCTGGTGTAAATGCGGAGCCAACTGGTGGTGAAGAGGGATTGCACGCGCTGGGCCAGCGCGTCGTCGGTGCTGGCACTGAGCATCGTCGCCGGGAGGCAGCGACCGAGTTCCGGCGCGATCGTCGGGCCGCTGAGGACCGCGGTGGAGCGGGCGGGGCGCGCTGGGTCATCGCCGAGGGCGTCGAGGATCACCTGCGTCGGGCGCAGGAGGGTGGAGGTCTCGAAGCCTTTGGACACGCTGACGAGGGGCACACCCTCCGGCACATGGCGGCGCAGACGGTGCATCACCGAGCGGATGTACTGCGTGGGCACCGCGGCGACGATGAGCGACGCGCCATCGAGGGCCGCGGCGTCGTCGGGGGTCACGCGGACGCGCTCGGGGATGCGGACCATGTCGAGCCTCGGCGAGACGCGGGTCTGGGCGAGCGCGAGGACCGGCTTGGACTCGTAGCCCCACAGCGTGACTTGTCCGATGCCGAGGGTCTCGGGCTGGTTGGCCAGGAGGGCGGCGCAGAAGAGGCCCATTTGGCCGTCGCCGAGGATGGTGATGGGAGTGGGCAAAGGAAAGCTCAAATCAGCAATGCTCAAAGCTCAAACTCGGATTGGCCGGTGGGAGGTGCCGAGGTGGTCCGGCACCTGGAAGTGACGGGCGAGCGGACTAGGTGCTGAAACTCCGATCTGGGCAGGCCCCGAACACGAACCTTCCGAGGGGTTGAGGCGTATGAGTTGGGCCTGCGGGAGCGAGTCGGTCGAGAGACTACCATAGTGTCCGCGCAGGCGTCCTATCGGAAGCCGAACGTTGATCCGCTTCGTTCGGCCTCGGCATCCTCTCTCCCCCGCTGCCCACCGCCAACTGCCCCCTCCTATGGCCACCCACCACGCCGGTATTGCCAACGACCACAAGCACCACCACCACGATGCGTCGCACGCGCACGACAACGAGTCGGGTGTGGCGTGCTGCTCGCACCATGAATTGAAGATCGAGAAGTGGATCGCCGCGTACTTCGTGGGCGGGACGCTCGTCTTCATCACCACGCTGACCAAGTGGCTGGGGTGGGCTTCGCCGGACATCGCGGAGATCCCCGCGGCGATCGGCGCGGTGCTGCTCGGGCTGGGTCTTTTCTACTCGGCGTACAAGGAACTGCGGCGCGGCAAGCCCACGTCTTCGACGCTGGCGGCGATCGCCATCCTCGCGGCCATCGCCTCGGGCAAGTATGAGGCCGCAGGGTACCTCGCGTTCATTCTGCTGGTGTTCGATCACGCGCTGAGCCGCACGGCGTGGGGGGCGCGGCGCGCTATCGAGGAACTCGTGGGCCTCACGCCCGATACCGCGCGCATCGTGGTTGACGGGCAGGAGCGCGAGGTGGCCCTCACCGAGGTGAAGGTCGGCATGACCGTCCGCGTCCGCCCAGGCGAGAACCTGCCGGTGGACGGGCGTGTCATCAGCGGCACGTCGGCGGTGAACCAGGCTTCGCTCACCGGCGAGGCGCTGCCCGTCGAGGTGCAGGCCGGCTCGACCGTTTACGCCGGCACGACGAACCTCACGGGCATCGTCGACCTGCAGGCGACGATGGTGGGCGAGGACACGACCATCGGCAAGGTTGCGCAGTTGATCACCGAGGCCGAGAGTACTCGGACGCCGAGGCAGCTTTTGATCGAGCAGGTGGCGGCGTATTTCGTGCCGGTTGCGCTCGTGGTCGCGGCCCTGGTGTGGTACCTCACCAAGAACATCGACACCGCGATCGCCGTGCTCATCGTCACGTGCCCCTCGGCGCTGCTGATCTCCAGCCCCACCGCCATGATGGCCTCGTTCGCGTCGGCGGCGCGGCTGGGCATCCTCATCAAGCAGACGAGCTACCTCGAGTCGGCGGCGGACGTCGACTCGTACGTGTTCGACAAGACGGGCACGCTGACCACCGGGCGGTTCGCCGTCAGCCGCCTCGCGCCCGCCGAGGGCGTGGACGGGGCCGAGCTTCTGCGTGCGGCGGCGGCGGCGGAGCAGCACTCGAATCACCCGCTGGCGCGCTCGATCATGCAGACTGCCCAGCAGGCGCGTGTCGACGCCGGGACCAGCGAGAACTACCAGGAGATCCACGGCAAGGGCGTAAAGGCGACAGCTTCTTCGGGGCTGATTCTCGCGGGGCGGTCGTCGTGGCTTGTTGAAGAGCACCCCGGCATCGAAGGCGCCGTGAAGGCCGTTGAGGCGCGCATCGAAGGCATGACGGGCGTTCACGTGATGGTGAACGGGCGGTACCTCGGCGCGGTCGGCCTTGAGGACAAGCTGAGGTACAACGCCAAGAGCGTGATCGAGAAGTGCCGGGAACTGGGCGCACGGTCGGTGTCGCTCTTCACGGGCGACCGCTTCGCGGTGGCCAAGCGCGTGGGTGCGACGGTGGGCGTGGACCAGATCGAGGCCGAGTGCCTGCCGGAAGAGAAGCACGAACTGGTGCGCCGCATGGTCGCCAACGGCCAGCGCGTGCTGATGGTGGGCGACGGCATCAACGACGGACCGTCGCTGGCCGCGGCGGACGTAGGCGTGGCCATGGGCCTTGGTGGGAGCGACATCGCAACCAACTCGGCGGGCGTGGCGCTCATGAACGACGACATCGGACGCATCCCCTTCATGGTGCAACTGGCCCGTAAGACGCGGGTGATCGTGGCCCAGAACATCGCGGCGTCGATCGTGATTGCCCTGGTGGGGCTGACCATCGCCGCGACCGGGAACATCGCCATCGGCCTCGCGGCGTTCTACCACTTCCTGGGTGATCTGTTCGTCATTGGCAACTCGTTCCGGCTCATCCGCTTCGGCGAGGACTTCGCGGCCTCGGAGCAGGCGGGCCAGACGGCGGCGACGCCCGAGGCGGCTCGCCCGCGGCGCGGCTCGGCATCGCTGCGGACTCCGACGGCGACGCCGGCTTCGGCGTGAGGCTGTTCACCGCGGAGCTGCGGAGGGGAGTTTCAACGCGGAGAGCGCGGAGGGCGCGGAGAGATTCAGAGACAGACTTTGGGATGGTGATCGGTCGGACTTGGCGCAGGGTTCGCGGGATCAACCATTTGCCGGGTGCCGGGGTACGGCGTCCTCGTCGTGCCCCGTTGCAACACTGGCGTTGATCGGGGCACACGAGAACGTGTACCCCGGCACCCAGAGTCGCATCGCCCGCACGAGACATGATGACGATCGACTTCAGTGGCACGTGGCGCTGACATGTGTCGATTGGCGTCGCGGGCCACGGCGTTGACCGACTGATGTATGAAAGAGGGCCGACGCGTGGTGCGCCGGCCCTTTGTGATTGTGCGAGATGCGAGCTGCTGGCTTACCAGCGGCCGCCGCCGCCACCGCCGCCGCCGTAGCCGCCGCGACCGCGGCCACCACCGCCGCCGCCGCCGTAGCCACCACGGCCGCCGCCGCCACCGCCGCCGCCGCCTTCACGCGGGCGGGCTTCGTTGACGGTGAGGTCACGGCCGTCGACGTTCTTGCCGCTGAGGGCGGCGATCGCGGCGCGGGCCGACTCGTCGCTGGCGAACTCGACGAAGCCGAAGCCGCGGGGGCGGCCGGTTTCGCGGTCCATGACGAGGGCGACCGAGGTCACTTCGCCGTGCTCGGAGAAGAGGTCCTGGAGCTGCTGTTCGGTGGTCTGATACGAGAGGTTTCCGACGTAGAGTTTCATGCGATTCTCAACATGCCCGATGATGAATGAATGGACCGTGCCTGACTCGGGCGAGAGAAAGCGTCGGGAACTCTGCAAAGGCCCGCCCGCGGTGGGCGGAGGACTGAGGGAGATTCAACAAAGAGTCTAGTCGGTCGGCGGAGCGGAAGCGAATCGGGGGCAAAAGCGGCGATTGGGGGCTGTGGGAGGGGTTTTCTGGGTAGTCGGGACCGGGGTTCACGAAATGGTCACGGTGGTGCTATCGCCCGATGGCGGCGTCGATGACGAACGCGTTCTTGCTCTTCCCCGCAGTGATCGCGTAGGTTAACGATTGCCCGGGATCCTGATCCCGGGCAATCAGGCTGTAGTCGAAGACATTCGTTCCCGCGGGAGTATTTTCCGCCAGCGAGATCGTGTGGTTGTAAACAATCGGCGCATCGTTCGCGTCGGTCATCTTGATCCCGAGCAACGCTG
>CAYZFW010000290.1:0-4518 GCA_964477615.1 uncultured Phycisphaeraceae bacterium
GGCGTGCCCGCGTGTGTTCAACGCCACAACGAGATGTCGGCTCGGAGAGCCGACGTACCCGTTACAGGATGAACCCCTTCAGGATCACCACCGCAACCCCGAAATAGATCATCAGCCCCGACACATCCATCAGCGTGGCGATGAAGGGGGTTGAACTCGTCGCCGGGTCGAGTTTCAGCGCTTTGAGGCCCAAGGGCATGAGCGACCCCACCAGCGTGGCCCACGCGACGATCGCCAGCAGCGACAGCCCGACCATGAGCGCAACGCGGTTGTGGTGCTCGCCGTAGTCGTACCAGCCCAGATGGTGCCACACCAGCACGCGGGCGGCGCCAAGACCGCCCAGCAGCACGCCCAGCGTGGCCCCGATGACCAGTTCCTTGCGGACGATCCGCAGCCAGTCCTTCACCGTGACCTCTTGCAGCGTCAGAGCTCGGATCACAAGGCTTGCCGCCTGCGACCCCGAGTTGCCCCCCGACGAGATGACCAGCGGCACCAGCAGCATCAGGAACACCGCCGCCGCGAGCTGATGCTCGAAGTACTGCATCACCGTCGCCGTGAGCAACTGCCCTGCGAACAGGATGACGAGCCACGGGGCCCGCTTGCGGACCATCTCGCGGTAGCCCGACTGCATGTACGTGTCGTCCAGCGCCTCGACGCCGCCGATCTTCTGGATGTCCTCGGTCGCCTCCTGCTCGGCGACGTCCGCAAGGTCGTCGTGGGTGACGATGCCCAGCAGCACGCCGCGCGAATCGACCACGGGCAGCGCCACGCGGTCGTAGCGCTGCAGCATCCGCACCGCCTCTTCCTGGTCCTGCTCGGCCCGGAGGGTGACGAAGCTGCGGTTCATCAGCGTCTCGACGCCCTCATCAGGGTTCGCCAGCAGCAGCGCCCGCAGCCGGATGTCGTCGATCAGCACGCCCTGATCGTTCACCACGTACACAACGTTGATCGTCTCGGCGTCGCGCCCGTGCCGCCTGATGTGGTCCAGCGCGTGGGCGTTGGTCCACTCCGCCTTGATGCGCACGTAATCCGGCGTCATCAGACGCCCGACGCTCCCGGGCTTGTATCCCAGGATCGCCTGCGTTTCCTTCCGCTGCTCGGGGTTCAGGCTGGCGATCAGCCGCTGGGCCACCTCCGCCGGGAGTTCATCGAGCAGGCGGACGCGGTCGTCGGGGTCCATCGCCTCGACGATCCGCACCGAACCCTTGTCCCCCAGTTTCGAGATCAGTTCCTCCTGCTTCTCGGTCCCGAGGTACGAGAACACCTCCGCGGCGTCATCGCGCAGCAGAAACCGGAACGCCACCGCCGCCTGCTCCGCCGCGAGGTTCGAGAGAATCTCCCCCACGTCGGCGGGCGGGATGCTGGTGAGCACCTCGCGCAGCTCCGAGTACCGCGCGTCCTGGATCAACTCCAGCACTTCGGGCTCGATGAGGTGGGCGGTGGGGTTCATGGAGGACGGGGTTCGGGGACCGGGGTTCTGGGTTCAGGGTTGAAGCCGATCTCGATATCCGAATCTGTGCCTTGTGTTCTGTGCTTCACAATCGTGAAACGAAAAGACCCACGCTCATCGCGTGGGCCTGTGGTGTACCACTGGGGCGCTCGGATTCCAAGCGCGGGTGTCGGATTTTCGTGCAGGGTACCGACGACTTTGTTCACCCGAAGACGAATCGATCAGAGCGTCGCCGAGGTGTAGGGCAAGAGGGCCATGAAGCGGGCCCGCTTGATCGCCTGGCTGATCATCCGCTGCTCGCGGGCCGAGGCCCCGAGGCGCTTGCGGCTGAGGATCTTCCCGTTGGGCGACATCATCCGCCGGAGGTTGTCGACGTCCTTCCACTCCACGTGCGTGATGCCCAGACCGGAGGTCTTGGTCGCGCGGGGCTTGGCGGCGGGAACGCCCGGGACCGCCTCATCACCAGCGGGGGCGGGGGCGGGGGGCATGGACGACGGGCCGAAACGGTTCATCTGCGACATCGAAATCACTCCTCGTCGTGGTCATTCGGCCCCGCCAAACGGGCGGAGCGACGGGAATCACGCGGAAATATGGGGAGGAACAGGGTACCGGGAAAGGGCGTTGACGTCCAGCATTTGTGCCCGGACGGGGGCCGTTGAACCGGGAATCTTGCCGAGAATCGTGATTCTGACTCATTCCACGGGCTTTTGTCCAAGATACTTGACACAGCGGATATGTCGTGTATATTTGACATTGTGTCGTGTATTTTCGACTTGCTCAACAAACCAGCGAAGGAGAACCAAATGGGCGCATCGTTTCAGGAGAAGAGCGTGTGGGTGCAGTTGATCTGCACGGCTCTCGGGCTGGCCGCGTACGCGTACCTGGCGATCAGCATGATCTCGGAGGGGGTGAGGGCGCTGCCCGCCTACGCCGCGGTGTTCGGGGTTTCGATCGCGATGGTCGTCGTCGCGATGGTCGTGGGGCACGTGGCGGTGGCGATCGCTTCGCGTCAGGTTGAGTCCGATGAGCGGGATCGGCTGGTGGCGTGGAAGGCGGAGTACCGCTCGTCGTGGCTGCTCGCCGCGGGGGTAATGGCCGGCCTGACCATGATGCTGTTCGCGTATGAGAGCGTCTGGGTGGCGCACGCGCTGCTGATCTCGCTGTATGTCAGCCAGGTGTTCAATTACCTGCTGCAACTCGTCTACTACCGCAAGGGGGTGTGACCATGGCGCTCCCGAAGTTCATCATCGAGAACCGCATCCGCCGGCTGCGCTTCGAGCGCGGCGAGGTGACGCAGCAGGCCCTTGCCGACGCGGTGGGCGTGAGCCGGCAGACGATCAACGCCATCGAGGGGGGGAAGTACACGCCCTCGTTGGAGGTGGCGTTCCGGATCGCGCGGGCGCTGACGACGCCACTGGAAGAGGTGTTTGTGTGCAAGGAAGCGCCGAAGCCGTGAGGCGAACTCACCAGAAAAACACCTGAAACGGCCGCTGACGCCACCAGTCCCAGGTGTTCCCGGGCCACCACTGCACCACGGCCAGTCCGGTGAGCAGAGCAATGACCAGGACCGAGGCTGATACCGCCCGGGGATGCTCCAGTCGCAGGTACCGCGAGATCGCGTACCACCAGAACACCGCCAGCCACGCCGCGGCGGCGAGCATGGCCCAACTGGACCGGAAGCCGCAGACAACGAAGAAATCCCAGACATTCCGCGGCGGGCCGGCGAGGGGGCGCGTGGTCACCAGCAGGATCGCCACCCGGGCCAGACGGAACACGAGCATGATGGTGGCGACGCCGAGGAACCCGTAGACGCCGGCGCGCCAGATGTGATCGCCCTTCACCTTGGCGCGGCTGAGGGTTGTGCCCAGGACCACAAAGACGAATGGGGCGGCAAGGGCGGCGACGGGCACGATCCAGAAGTACGGGTTCGTCGATCTTGGCCATGGCCACACGAGCGAGGCGATGGCCAGCCCCCAGGGGTTGCGGTTGGCTCCGGCGAGCACGCCGTTCTGGTAAAGCACCCACGCGGCGGCGCAGAGGTAGAGCATCGCGCAAGCGACAAAAGTGAACCCCCAGAGCGCGTTGGGGTCGGGGCGGTGGCGCAGACGCACCGAGCGCCAGAAGGACCACGGGCGCAGCGCCCGCCACCACGTTCGCCGCGACATCCGCGGCCCGGGCGGGAGGCGGCTGCCCTCACGCTCCGCGAACCACTCGGGCGGCGCTTCCTGATCGCTCAGCAGGTCGCCCCAGTCGAGCTCCAGCCCGCACTCGCTGCACTGGCCCGAGACCGGGCAGCACTCCTCCCACGTCGGCGGCAAAGCCGACAGGTCGTACCCGCAGCGCGGGCATTCGCAGAAGAGGGTTGGAGCGGCGGCGTTCACGGTCGGGGATGATTGTCGCGGACTGAGCGGTCGAGGGGCGGATGAGGGGGACGGGGAACGACACAGGGGCCTTGGCCCAGTCCGCCCGGAATTGGGTTGGGGTTCCGTTGAACGCATTTTCAGCGTGCCAGAGCGGAAAAATCTTGGACTGTCTTCGAGCGAGATGTTTCGACGGCGTGAAATCCGGGCTGATTTCGACCACGGACTCTTGACGTTGGAAGGGCGTCGAATATGGTGCGGGTGCCCGGTTTGGGAACCGGGTCACGTCGCCGAACTTGTTCGGATTCTGTTCTTGGTGCGACCCCGCAGCGCGTGCGGCGGTCCGTCAAGGTTCATTGGAAGGGAAGACTCGTCATGACCAACCGTCTGTTCGCTGCTGCGGCTCTCGCGGCGTTCGCGGTGCCCGCTTCCGCCGGCATCCTCAATGACTACAACCTCATCTCGCTGGGCAACCTCGACTCGAACTCCGAGGTCGAAGGTCGGGCTTACGTGGGCGGCAACATCGTCGGGCAGGACTCGTCCAACTACGGGACGATGCTCTCCCCCGCCGCGGCGTTCTCGAACGTCGACGTGCTGACCGTCGTCGGCAGCATCTCCTCCGGCAACCCCCTGCAGGTGCAGGTGGGCGATCTCCGCCTGGGCGGGAGCCAGGGGCGCATCGTCAACTTCAACGGCGTGGGCGGCAAC